>JAAXUL010000728.1 GCA_013336035.1 Chloroflexales bacterium | reverse complement strand
CTATGGCCAGACCACTGACGGTCCTTATCCTGGCCGCCGCCAGCTTCCTGGCGGCCCAGGGCACCGGGATCAGGCTCTTCTTCCACCTGAGCTACATCCTGCTGGCCCTGCTCGTGCTCTCGCTGCTCTGGGCCTGGCTCAACCTGCGCGGCCTCGAGGTCGAGCGCGAGACCCTGACCCACCGCGCCACCGTCGGCGAGTATGCCCGTGAGCGGATCGGCGTCCGCAACCGCTGGCCCATCCCCAAGCTCTGGGTCGAGCTGCGCGACGAGTCGGACCTGCCCCAGCACGGCGCGGGCTTCGTGGCCTCGCTGGGCGGCCGCGAGCGCGGGCGCTGGACGGCCCGCACGCTCTGCACGCGCCGCGGGCGCTTCCGCCTCGGGCCGGCCATTCTGCTCAGCGGCGACCCCTTCGGGATCGTGCGCCTGAGCCGCCGCGTCCAGTCTACGAACGAGATCCTGGTCTACCCGCAGACGGTAGACCTGCCCGATTTTACGCTGCCCGGCGCCGACCTGCCCGGCGGCCAGGCCACCCGCGCCCGCACCTTCAACGTCTCGCCCAATGTGTCGACGGTGCGCGAGTACGCGCCGGGCGATAGCATGAACCGCATCCACTGGCGCACGACGGCGCGCACCGGCCGCCTGATGGTCAAAGAGTTCGAGCTCGACCCGAGCGCCGACATCTATCTGGTGCTCGATATGCAGGAGCGGGCCGTGGTGCGTGATACGCGGGCCCCCGCGCGCGCCGACGCCGAGCAGGACGAGCGGGCCCTGGGCCCCTGGTGGTCGCGCGCGCCGCGGCCGCGCCGCGATCTGGCCGCGCCCCTCGACAGCACCGAGGAGTGCGCCGTGATGGCCGCGGCCTCGCTGGCCCGCACCCTGCTGGGCCAGAACCGGGTGGTGGGCCTGGTGGCCTGGGGCCAGCACCACGAGGTCATCCCCGCCGAGCGCGAGGCCCGGCAGCTCTTCAAGATCCTCGAGGCCCTGGCGGTGCTGCGGGCCCACAGCTCGCGCTCGCTCGCCGAGGTCTTGCTGGCCGAGAGCGCGCGCTTCGGGCGCAACTGCTCGCTCGTGGTCATCACCTCGTCGCTCGACGAGCGCTGGGTCGGCGCCCTGCAGCAGCACCTCTACCGCGGCGTCAGGGCGGCCGTGGTCTTCGTCGACCCGCAGAGCTTCGGCGGCTGGCGCGACCCCGAGCCGATCATCAGACACCTGGCCGAGCTGCGCGTGCCGACCTACCGGCTGAAGCAGGGGCAGCGCCTGGCCGAGGCCCTGAAGGCGCCCCTGAGCCGCGGGGCGGCGGCGTGATTCGGTTGACGCGTCGCACTGCAATCGGCTACAATGACGCCCGACAGGTGGATTTGACGTAAGATTCTTTGCGGCGGGGAAGCCCCCTCCGCTGTTCCTGGTTACAGCTCATGCAGAAGCTCACAGCCGCCGAGATCCGCGAGCGCTACCTGAAGTTCTTCGAGCGCCACGGCCACGCGATCGTCCCCAGCTCGTCGCTGGTGGTGGCCGATGACCCGACCCTGCTCTTCGCCAACTCGGGCATGGTCCAGTTCAAGGACACCTTCCTGGGCCTCGAGAAGCGCCCCTACAGCCGGGCCACCACCGCCCAGAAGTGCCTGCGGGTCAGCGGCAAGCATAATGACCTGGAGGAGGTCGGCCCCTCGCCGCGCCACCAGACCTTCTTCGAGATGCTCGGCAACTTCTCGTTCGGCGACTACTTTAAGGCCGAGGCGATCGCCATGGCCTGGGAGCTGCTGACCAAGGAGTTCGCGCTCCCGGTCGAGCGCCTCTGGTTTACGGTCTTCGAGGGCGACGCCGAGGTGCCCGCCGACGATGAGGCCGCCCGCCTGTGGGTCGAGAACGGCGCCGACCCGAGCCGGGTGCTGCGCTTCGGGCGCAAAGATAATTTCTGGGTGATGGGCGACACCGGCCCCTGCGGGCCCTGCTCCGAGATCACGATGTATATCGGGGACGACCTGGCGAAGATGGGCCCCGAGGGCGTCAACTCTGATGACCCCGATTATGTCGAGATCTGGAACAATGTGTTCATGCAGTACGAGCGGGCCACCATGCAGCCGCTGCCCCGCCCCTCGGTCGATACGGGTATGGGCCTCGAGCGCATGGCGATGGTGCTGCAGGGCGTGCACTCGAACTACGAGACCGACCTCTTCGTCAGGATCATCAATAGCGTGATCGCCGCCCTGGGCAGCGACGAGGCCCACTACCGGGCCCACTTCGCCAAATACCGCGCGATCGCCGACCACGCCCGCGCGGTGGCCTTCCTGATCGCCGACGGCGTGCTGCCGGGCAACGCTGGCCGCTCGTACGTGCTGCGCCGCATCCTGCGCCGCGCGGCCTACCAGGGCCGCCAGATCGGCTTCGAGCGGCCCTTCCTCGCCGAGGTGATCGACACGGTCATCGCCGCGATGGGCGACGCCTACCCCGATCTGCGGGCCCGCCGCCAGTTCATCCTCGAGTCGGCCTACGCCGAGGAGCGCCAGTTCCTGCGCACCCTCGCCGGCGGCATCACGCGCCTCAGCGGCGTGATCGGGCAGGTGCGCGCCGCCGGCGGCAGCGCCATCCCCGGCGCCGACGCCTTCGTGCTCAAGGATACCTTCGGCTTCCCCCTCGACCTGACCCAGAAGGTCGCCGCCGAGCAGGGCCTGACGGTGGACGAGGCCGGCTACGAGCGCGCGATGGCCGAGCAGCGCGAGCGCTCGCGGGCCGCCGCGAAGTTCGCCCGCGGCGGCGATGTCGAGATCTGGGCCGACCGTGGCTTGCCCGCCACGCTCTTCACCGGCTACGCCGATCTGGCCCACGACGCGACTATCCTCGCCATCGTGGCCAATGGCGACGAGGTCGCGTCAGCCGGCGCCGGCACGCAGGTGCAGGTCGTGCTCGACCGCACGCCCTTCTACGCCGAGAGCGGCGGCCAGGTCGGCGACACCGGCACCCTCGGCCACGCCGCCGGCACGGTGCGGGTGGACGACACGCAGCGCCCCGCCCCTGGCCTGACCGTCCACTACGGCACGGTCACCAGCGGCGCCATCGAGCTGGGCCAGACGGTCAGCGCCGCGGTCGACAGCGCGCGCCGGGGCGACATCCAGCGCAACCATACGGCCACGCACCTGCTGCACCGGGCCCTGCGCGATGTGGTGGGCGAGCACGCCGCCCAGGCCGGCTCGCTCGTCGCGCCCGAGCGCCTGCGCTTCGACTTCACCAACAACCGCGCCGTCGAGCCCGCCCAGCTGCGCGAGATCGAGGCCCGCGTCAACGCCTGGGTCCGCGCCGATGGCAAGGTCAGCTGGGAGGAGACTAGCTACCAGGAGGCGCTCGACCACGGCGCGATCGCGCTCTTCGGCGAGAAGTACGGCGACCGGGTGCGCATGGTGACGATCGAGCGGGGGGGTGACGGCAGCCAGCAGACCTCAGACGGCGCTCAGCCCGAGGTTGGCGGTCAGCCGTCGGCGACCTCGTTCGCCTCGCGCGATAGCCGCGAGCTGTGCGGCGGCACCCACGTGGCCAGCACGGGCCAGATCGGCTATGTGCGCGTGGTCAGCGAGGGCAGCGTGGGCAGCGGCATCCGCCGCATCGAGGCCCTGACCGGCCGTGGCGCCGAGCAGTGGGTCGAGCAGCAGGCCCAGATGCTGCGCGACCTGGCGATCCGCCTCGGCGTGGCCCCCGCCCTGGTGGCCGACCGGGTCGAGCAGCTGCTGGCCGAGGGCAGGCAGCGCCAGCAAGAGCTGGACGCCCTGCGCGGGAAGCTGGCCCGCTCGTCGGTCGAGGGGCTGCTCGCGCAGGTGCACCGCGAGGACGGCGTCGCGGTGCTGGCCGCCGCGGTCGAGGTGGAAGATGTGGCGCGCCTGCGCGAGATGGGCGACTGGCTGCGCGATAAGCTTGGCTCGGGCGTGGTCGTGCTGGGCGCGGTGATCGCCGAGAAGCCCATGCTGCTGACGATGGTCACCCCCGACCTGGTGGCTAAGGGCTACCACGCGGGCAATCTGGTGAAGAGCCTGGCGGCGATGGTCGGCGGCGGCGGCGGCGGCCGCCCCGAGATGGCCCAGGCCGGCGGCAAAGACGCTACGAAGCTCCCCGAGGCAATCGCCCAGGCGCCGGCCCTGGTGGCCGGCCAGAAGAAGAGCTAGGGACGTATGCTTCTCGATCAGACTGAGACCCCCCTGGTGCTGGTGCGGCCCGATGATCGGGCCGAGACGGTGCTGGAGCGGGCCCGCCAGACCGGCGCGGCCAGAGTGCAGCTGCTGGTGCCCGATGGGGTCGCCGCGCTCCAGCACCCCCAGGAGGTCGAGCGCCTGGCCAGGCTGGCCGCCGAGGCCGGGATCAGCCTGGTGCTGATTAGCTCCGACCCGGCCACGCTCGAGGCCGCCCGCCTCAGCAAGGTCCCGACCGTGGCGGTGAGCGGCACGCAGGTGACGGCCCCGCCCCGCCCGGCGCCACCCCCCGCCCCCGAGCCGCAGAGCGCCGACGAGGCTTTTATGGCGAGCCTCGATGACCTCGACGCCGGGCTCGCGGCCCGCCCGTCGGCCTCGGGCGACGAGGACCTGTCGGCCGCCGCCGCGAGCCTGGCGGCCGCCCTGAAAGAGCCCCAGGCGCC
>JAAXUL010000120.1 GCA_013336035.1 Chloroflexales bacterium | reverse complement strand
CGGTCATACCGGCGACGACGCCGAGGTCGTGCGTGATCATAATCACCGCGGTATCGAGCTCTTCCCTGAGCCGGTTGATCAGCTCGAGGATCTGGGCCTGGATGGTCACATCGAGCGCGGTGGTGGGCTCATCGGCGATCAGCAGCTCGGGGTTGCACGAGAGAGCCATAGCGATCATCACGCGCTGGCGCATGCCGCCAGAGAACTGGTGCGGGTAGTTGTCGAGGCGCTTTGCGGCGCTGGGGATGCCGACCATATCGAGCAACTCGGCGGCCCGGTTGGCGGCCTCCCGCTTCGAGAGCTTAAGGTGAAGCTCGAGCGACTCGGTGATCTGGCGCCCGATGCTGAGCACCGGGTTGAGCGAGGTCATAGGGTCCTGGAAGATCATCGCGATCCGGTTGCCCCGGATATGGCGCATCTCCTCATCGCTCATCCGCAGCAGATCCTCGCCGTCGAAGAGGATCTGGCCGCCGGCGATCTTGCCGGGCGGGCTGGGGATCAGACGCATCACCGAGAGCGAGGTCACACTCTTGCCGCAGCCTGACTCACCGACAATGCCGAGGGTCTCACCGCGCTCGACGTGAAAAGAGACCCCATCGACCGCCTTCACCACCCCGTCCTGGGTGTGGAAGTGGGTCTCTAGGTTGCGTACTTCAAGCAGTGGGGCCATCGCTTCCTCACTTGGGTCCGCATCAGTCGACGGGAGGCTGTCACTCAGGGGGTGAGAGCAACTATGTGGCGACCGGCGACACGACCGGTAGGGGGCGGCAATGCCGACAGGCAGGTTCCGTGACGTGTGGTTGGTGGATGGTACCATGGCGCTTAGGGGCTGTCAAGGAAGCGCCCTGCAATGACGAGGGCGCAGCCTGAGGCTGCGCCCTCGCGATTATAGGCCGGTGTACGAGCGGGCGGTGCGGCTCAGCCCCGCAGCACATCGGCGAGGCGGCGACGGAGCGCGCGGCGGCGCCAGTCGATACGCCAGACGAGGCGCTGGACGAGCTGGGCGTCGTAGGCGATCTGGGCGTTGCGCCGGGGGTCCCGCGAGTCAAAGAGGCCCTGACCATCACCGTCGAAGCTGTTGGCCACGTAGGTGAGCGTGCTCTCGCGCAGATCGCGCGCGATGGGGATGCCGCCCTCGAGCAGATAGCGGGCAATCTCAGGCGAGGGGCCGAGGCCTTTGAGGTCCCGGCGGCCAAGGATAGCGCCAAGACGGTCGCGGGCCTCGCGTGGGTTGTGGCTGGCCGCGGCGAGCATGGCCCGCTGTAGGCCCACGGGCGGCGGTGGCAGCACCGGGATGCGGGCGTCGGCGTGCAGGGCCGGGCTGAGCTCGATCTGGGCGGCGTGCCGCAGCACCTGCTGGTCGAGGGACGAGGTGGCCCGCGGCAGGTGGAGGGTAGCGGTAATAAAGCAGTTGGGCGGGACGGCAGGCTGCTCGGCGGCAGGGATGCCCGGCAGGGCCAGGTGACGCTCGCCGTGAGAGCCGACGTGGAGCAGCCCGTTGACGTAGGTGTGCAGCTCCTCGAGGGTCAGGCCTTTGAGCAGCAGCAGGTAGACCTTGCCGGAGTTCTCAGGGGCGGTGGCCTCTTGCAGGGTCTCGATAAACTGGCTGGCGCCGAAGCGCTCGTGGATAACGCGGTAGTAGTGGCTCTGGCTGCCGCGGCGGGCCCAGCGATCAGAGCCGATGGTGACGAACTGGCCGCTCTCGGCGCCGACGACAGACGCGGCGAAACCGGCGGCAAGCGCCGCCTTACCAACCCCCTCGCGGCCGGTGAGCACAACGAAGGGGTTGGTCTTCAGCGAGACATAGTATGCGACGAGAAAGGTCCGCGGGAAAGAGGCACCGAGGGCGCCGACGAGATGGGTGATGAGCTGCTGCTCGCCGCTGCCGGCAAGCTGCGCCCTGTATGCGGGCCCGTCAGAGGCTGGCGGGATTGGCGCCAACTTCCCCTGGCCCACATTGGCCCTGCCGCCGGCAACCTTGCCGGCGGCGTGGAAGTTATAGGCGATCATAGCATATTATCCGAGGCGGATATCCGATGAGTCGCCGACGTTCAGCTCGTGGCTGATCCCATCGACATAGGCATTATCGCCAATCAGGCTCTTCGCCATAATCACCGACTGGATCTGGGCGCCCGTGTTGATGATCGCGTCCTTGACGATCGACTCGCGTACGACGGCCCCCTCGGCCACTGAGACATAGGGACCGATCACCGAGTTCTCGATCACGGCGCTCGCTGCGATGTTGACGGGAGGGATGATCACTGAGTGGGTGCCGTCGACCGGACGGCTATGACCATTTTCTAGCAGAAAGCGATTTGTGTCAAGCAGGGCCTCGATAGTGCCGCAGTCGCGCCACATGGGCACCGGCTCGGCGGTGAGCACCTCGCCGCGCTCGATCATCACCTGCAGGGCGTCGGCCAGATAGTACTCGCCTTTGGTCTGGATCCCCTGCTCCATGATGTAAGCGATGGCGTCCATCAGGCGGCGCGCCTCGGGCAGGTAGTAGGCGCCGATCACCGCCAGGTTCGAGACCGGCTCGGCGGGCTTCTCGACCAAGCGGGTGATCCGGCCGTTCTCGACCACGACCACGCCGAAGCGTCGCGGGTCGTCGACCTCTTTGCAGTAGATAATGCCCTCGGCGGGGTGACTGTTGAGCCGCGTTTTGTCTATGTCGAAGAGGCCGTCACCAAAGACGACCAGGATTGGGCCCTCGGCGAACTCGTTGGCCAGATAGATGGCGTCGGCCTGGCCGCGCATCTCCTGCTGGACGAGGAAGCGTAGTGGGATGTGACTATAGTGCGCGCGGACGTAGTCCTCGATCTGGTTACCCAGGTAGCCAGTGACAAAGATCAGCTCGTCGATGCGGATGTCCAGCAGATCGTCGATGATGTGGGCGAGAACAGGCTTGCCGGCAACGCTGACCAGAGGCTTCGGCTTGCTGAATGTGTGGGGGCGAAGCCGAGTGCCGAGACCGGCTGTCAGAATCATCACGCGCATAAGGTTAGTTCCTCGACGCGCAGCCGCGACCACAGCAGCCAGAGCCACATCCTCCGTGGCTTGTAGGTGCTGTCGAAGTAGTCTCAGCTGCAGTGGTTGGAGCGCCACGGGTATGAGCAGCAAAGATCGACAGGCGGCGCTGAACCTGCTCGCCGCCGCAACGCGGGCAGATCACCCCGCTGTCGTCCTGGTCCATGCGACGCAAACGATCGAATCGGCTGTTACATGCCAGACAGCCGTACTCGTACATCGGCATGTTGCACCTCTAGAGGGTCGCTTTTGCGATTGCGCTGCGGTGCGCGACCAAATTATACCATGCTGACTTTCGCTATGTAGTGACAAAACGATCAGGCAGAGCGCCAGTCGGATCGATTGTCCTGTCTCTGTTCAGACCATTGTCTCTGCCATTTTAGCCATTGTCCCAGTATAATCACTGCTATCGTCATAATACTCCGTCTAGCAGAGACAATCCCCAGGAGAAGGCCGGTGCAGTTCGAAATCGACCGGGGCAGCCGCGAACCCCTCTACCGCCAGCTGGCGGCCAGTCTGCAGCAGCGCATCCGCAGCGGGGCCCTGCCGCCCCGCACGCGCCTGCCCACCGTGCGCCAGCTAGCCCTGCAGCTCGGCGTCACCCGCCTCACCGTCCACAGCGCCTACGCCGAGCTGCAGTCCGGCGGCTGGCTCGAGGCCACGGTCGGCCGTGGCACATTTGTGGCCGAGCGGATCGAGCAGCTGGTCTCGCCGCCAGAGGCCGAGCTGGGCCTCGAGGTGACGCCGGCCGGCATGCTCGCCGACCTGCTGCGCATGACCCAGCTCCCTGGCCTGTCGGTGCTTGCCCGAGCCGACCCGGCCCCCGAGCTGTTCCCTATGCGCAACTGGCAGCGGGCGACCGAGCTGGCCCTTGCCGGGGGCGGGCCAGGCCTGATGAACTACACCACGGCCCACGGCGACCTGACCCTACGCTCGACGCTGGCCGAGACGGTGCGCGAGCGGGGCATCACCGCCGGCCCCGACGAGCTGCTGATTGTCGCGGGCGTGACCAACGGCATGGCCCTGGCCACAGCCCTCCTGGCCCGCCCTGGCTCGACGGTCCTGGTCGAGCAGCCGACCTACCTGGGCCTGCTCAACATCCTGGCAACCCGCGGCGTCAGGGCGGTGGGCCTGCCCACAGATGGCGATGGCCTGATCGTGGATGCGGTGGAGGAGGCCATACGCGAGGAGTGCCCCGCCTTTCTGTACACGATCCCGACCTTTCAGAATCCTGGCGGGGGCTGCCTGAGCGCCCCGCGCCGGGCGGCCCTGCTCGATCTGGCGGCCCGGCACAACCTGCCGATCGTCGAGGACGACATCTACGGGCAGATGGCCTACGAGTGTACGCCGCCACGGGCGCTTAAGGCCGACGACCGCGGCGGCCAGGTACTGTATATGAGCAGCTTCTCGAAGAGCCTGATGCCGGGCCTGCGCATAGGCTATGTGGTGGCGCCCCCAACGATGATCAGAGATCTGGCACGCCTGCGCCAGGCCCAGGATGTCTGCTCACCGCCCCTGACCCAGCGGGCGCTGGCGATCTTCATCGAGCAGGGCTGGTGGCATAGCCATATGCGCCGGATGCTGCCCCGCTACCGCGAGCGCCGTGACGCGCTACTGCGGGCGATGGAGCGCCACTTCCCGATGGGCGTTACCTGGACGCACCCGCGCGGCGGCTTCTCGACATGGGTGACCTTGCCCCAGGGCATCCCGGTAATGGACCTCTACCTGAGCGCCATCGCGCGCGGGGTGGCCTTCGCGCCTGGCCAGGTCTTTAATGCTGGGGGCGAAGGCACGCCCCATATGCGTCTCTGCTTCGGCGCCGAGCCGCCCGAGCGCATCGGCGAGGCTGTGGCAACCCTGGGCGCCCTCATCCGCGAGCGGGGAGGCAGCCGGGCCGTGCCCACGGCCGACCTGGGCGAGTATGTCCCGGTTGTTTGATAACAATCATACTATTGACTGATTGTCTTTTTTTCTAATAGCTTTATAGTTATTATTGAAAGAAAACAAGAGATCACCATAATGAACGAGATCGACGAGACCGACCTCCAGATCCTCGACCTGCTCCAGCACGATGGGCGCATAACCCACGCCGAGCTGGCCCAGCGGGTCGGGCTGGCCGCGCCCACGGTGCAGCGCCGGGTGCGCCTGCTCGAAGAGCGGGGCTACATCAAGGGCTACACCGCCATCCTCAACCCCCTGCTGCTCGACCTGACCGTCACCGGCTTTATCTATGTCGAGTCAAACGCCGGCTGCGACCTCGACACCCTCGGGCGCTTCCTGGCGGGCCTGCCCGGCGTGCAAGAGGTCTACCACCTGTTCGGCGATTGGTGCTTCCTGATCAAAGTCCGCACCGCCAGCCTCCAGAGCCTCGAGCGGCTCGTCTACCAGGACCTGCGCAAACACCCCGACGTCCGCCGCACCCAGACCACCTTGTCATCCTCTGCAGCCCTGGAGGTCACACAGCTGCCGCTGCCGTTGTTTAAGGCGGCCCACTGAGGGCGGCCGAGCAACGACGGCTAGCTGGAGCGTGCCCGTATTGGCACAGATAGGGGAGGCTGCGATGAAAGTCACGTATTTCGAGGAGCTCGAGCGTCTTAACGCCCGTGAGGCCGAGCGCAACATGGTCTTCGCCGCCCTGAGGTGTCGCCGGACCCACATCGGGCCAAAAAACGTGCTGGCCACCATCTTCTGGCTACTAGGAGTTACCTGATGAGACCGTCACCGCGGACAGGCTACCTGCTGGCTGTGTCGGCCGCCCTGGTCTGGGCGGCCACCAGCCCCGGTCTCTCGTACCTGCTCGAGCACTATCGCATCTCGGCCCTGACTCTGGCCTTCTGGCGGGACGCCTTTATCGCGGTGGCATGTCTGTCAGGAATCGGTGTGACCGCCCTAGTCCGCCGCAAGGCCCTGCCGCGCCTGAGCCGCGCGGACCTGCGGGGCTTCGCGGTGATGGGCGTGATCAGCATCGGCATCTACCACGCCCTGTTCGTAACCTCGGTGGCCCTGAATGGGGCCGCGATGGGCATCGTGCTGATCTACCTCTACCCGGCCTTTGTCACCCTGGGCGCCCGGATGATCTTCAAAGAGACGATCAGCCCGGCCCAGGTGGCGGCCCTGCTGCTGGCATTGGTCGGCTGCGCGCTGCTCGTACGGATCTACGACCCGGCGGTGCTGCGGGTCTCGTGGCTCGGCGTGCTGGTAGGGGTAGGCTCTGCGGTGACCCACGCGGGCTATGTGCTCTTCAGCCAGCGGGCGGTGGCCCGCCACAGCCCGGGGCTCTCGCTGGCCCTGACGATGGGCTTCGGCACGCTGACGCTGCTGTTCCTGGCGGTTGTGGCCCAGGGGCCAGGCAGCTTGCTGGCGGTGGGGCCAGGGTTAGCGCCCTGGCTGATCATCCTTGGGCTGGCCCTCGGGCCAACCCTGGTAGGCTATGTGCTCTTCACAACCAGCCTGCGCCACATCCCGGGACGCATCGCCAGCCTGATCGTCGTGGTCGAGGCGCCGATCGCCACCCTGGCCGCGGTGCTGCTCTTGGGTGAGCATATCGAGCCGGCCCAGGCGGTGGGGATGGCCCTCATCCTCAGCGCCGCGGTGCTGCCCGGGCTGGCCCTGCGCCTGCCGGGGCGCGCGGTACGGGCCGCCACAGGCGGATAGTGGCAGACAGCCCTGCTCAGTACCCGTATTTAGACCAGAAGGCGCGCTGGTGATCGTGGGCCGCGCGCTCGACGGAGGTGGCGCTGATCATGTTCAGCCGCACCATGATCTGGCCAAGGCTGAGCCGCTGGCCCTTCTGGTCGAGACGCAGCTGCTCGGCGAGGGCGAGCTCGAGCTGCTGGGGCGTGATGTAGCCCTGGTCGACCAAGAACTCGCCGAGGACCTGAGGGGCGATGCGCAGACGGCTCCGCTCTTGCTGCTGGACAATCAGGGCGTGGGCGAGCTTGCTGGGAGTGATCAGGCCGTTGCGCAGGAGCAGCTGGCCGAGGCGCCGGTCGGTCGTGATCGGCGATCCGTTGTTCTGCACGCGCAGCACATCGCGCAGCTCGTCGGGCGAGATCGCGCCGATCGAGACCAGGATGTCGCCGAGCAGCCGCGCCTGCTGCTGCTCGTGGAAGTGAGTGCTCTTCACATCAGAGAGCAGCCGCATGGTCTGGATCTCGTTGAGCCGGCTCTGCGCGGCCTTGTTATCGGGCTCAACCGCGATGACCGACTCCAGGTAGGCCTCTAGAATATCCTGGTTCTCAGGGGCAAGGACGGCGGCGCGCTCAAGGCAGTCGCGGCGCTGGCGCGAGTCATTGACCAGGCGACTCATCGAGAGCCACGCGTCGAGGCACTGGTGGCCTGCAACGAGATGGGCGCGTAGCTTTACCATGTTATCGCGCTCAGACGCGATAGTGGGACATGGGAAGGGACACTGCATCTTTCAGCTCCTCGATGACACCCGCGCTCTCGGGCTCGCCAGATTATGGATCTTCTATTATACAACGGAGCGCAAGATGACTCATGACATGCGCGAGGTGCGTTTTCTTCTCACCGGCCTGGGCAATATCGGCCGCTCTCTGCTCGAGATCCTGAGCGTCCGCCAGGAGGCGATGGCGACGCGCTACGGCCTGGCGCTGCGCTGTGTCGGGGTGGCCGACTCGGCGGGCGCCGCCTACGATCCGGCGGGCCTCGACATCGCCGCCGTGGCGGCCCTGAAGCGGGCCGGCCGCAGCGTGGCCCACCTTGCCCAGTACGACCCCACACTCTCGGCGGTCGAGCTGGCAGCGCGGGCCGAGGCCGATCTGCTGCTCGAGGCCACCCCCACCAATCTGCGCGATGGACAGCCTGGTCTCGAGATTGTACGGACGGCACTGCGGACGGGCAAGCACGCCGTTCTGGCGAGCAAAGGGCCCCTTGTGCTGGCCTACGGCGAGCTGGCGGCCCTGGCGAGCACGTCCGACGGCCCTGCCCTGCGCTTCAGCGGGGCTGTCGGCGGCGCCCTGCCGACGGCCAATCTGGGACGACATCTGGCCGGGGCCGTGATCGAGCGGGCCGAGCTGGTGGTCAACGGCACGACCCAGGTTATCCTCGAGCAGATGGCGGCCGGTCATGGCTTCGAGACGGCCCTGGCCGAGGCCCAGCGCCAGGGCATCGTCGAGCCCGATCCCTCGCTCGATGTGGACGGGTGGGACGCGGCCAATAAGCTGGTGATCTTCGCCAACGCGGTCCTCGGCAGGCCGACGAGGCTGACCGACCTGCGCGTCGAGGGGATCAGGGGCGTGCCCCCCGAGGCCCTGCGGGCGGCCTGGGCCGCCGGCGGCCGCGTCTCGCTGGTAGGCCTGGCCGAGCGCCAGCCCGACGGGGGGTACACACTTCAGGTCGGCCCGGTCACCCTTGGGCCAGAGCACCCCCTGGCTCGCCTCAGCCGCGGCGAGATGGGTCTGGTCGTCCACAGCGACCTGGCCGGCCGCACCACGATGGCGAGCCTCGAGGATGGCCCGGTGGGCACATGCCAGGCCATGATCCGCGACATCGTGGATATCTACGGCGCCCCGGCGGCGCGCTAGCCCTCAGCGGCCTCCTCGAAGCGATTGCCCTCCAGCGCCGGCTCCTCGGCGTCGATCAGCTCGATGTCGAGGCGGTTATCACGGAACATGTTGTCGCGCAGGGTGTGGGCGCGGGGGGGCGGGCAGTGCGGCGCGATGGCGGGCAGCGGGCGCACGCCGTGGTCCTGGTCGGCGGCGATACGCACGCCCACGCCATTGCCCGTAAAGCTATTGCCCTCGATCAGCCAGTCGCGGCTCGTGTCGTTGGCCGGCATGGCCACGGCAAAGGGTGCGAGGTACTTCGACCAGAGCAGCACGCCGTAGGCGCCCTCGGCGAAGGCATTCCCCCGCACCGTGCAGCCGACGCCGTTCTCGACGGCGACGCCGGCCCGCCGACTCCCGTGGACCTCGTTTCCCTCCACCAGGTTCTCGCGCGAGAAGCCGAGCCAGAGGCCGTAGTTGCAGCTGTTGGCCCGGTTGCCAATGAACCTGTTGCCGCTGCTGAAGGTAGCCTCGAAGGCGATATTCGGGCTGTGCGAGCCGTCGTTGCCCTCGAAGAGGTTATCGTCGCAGGGCACGTGGACCCAGTCGGGCCGCAGGCCGGCCAGGAAGAAGCCGTCGCCGCCCAGGCGGGCGTAGTTGCCGCGGAAGGTGTTGCGGCACGAGCCGTGGGCGATCAGGAAGCCGGCCGCGTCGGCGCCAAGGTGGCCCCGGCCCCCGCCGCGCGGCTCGTAGCGGCAGCAGAAGTCGGCGTAGTTATTCTCGACCAGGCAGCCGCTCGTCTCAAACAGATGAAAGCCGAAGCCGCTGCAGTAGCTGGCGAGATTGTCGCGCACCGTCAGCCGCGCGCAGCCGTAGCAGAGCAGCCCGCTCTGCTGGTGCTGGAGGTCATTGCCAATAATGAGTGAGTCAGCGACCTGGCGCAGCATGACCCCGCCGCCGTAGGCCTGCTCGGCGGGGCGCCAGATATCGAGAAAGATGGTGTTGGCCGGCACCTCGGCGGTGGCCCGCACCTCGCAGCCCCTCACGCTCAGGCCGGCGCACCCCTCGGCGTAGATCCCGTGGTAGTATGCCTGTAGGCGAAGATTTTTGATTGTCACGGCGCCGCGCCCGCGCACTGTCACGCCCCTACCCGCGCCCGCGCCGACGAGCAGGGCGCCGCCGCCATCGAGCGTCACGCCGTCGGCGTCGATGATCAGGCCGCCGGGCAGGTGGTAGACGCCCGGCGCCAGCGCCGTGTCGGCGGTGATGCGCATACCGTTCGATGGGGTGATCATAGACGCTCCACGCATTGGCTTAAATACATGGAGCTATAGGAGCATGTAACGTGCAGTATGTCAACCTGGGACGCACGGGGCTGAAGGTGTCGCGGATCTGCCTGGGGTGCATGACCTACGGCTCGCCGGCCTGGCGCGAGTGGGTGCTCGACGAGGAGGCGAGCCGGCCCTTCATCAAGCGGGCCCTCGAGCTGGGGGTCACCTTCTTCGACACAGCCGATATGTACTCGCTGGGCGCGAGCGAGGAGGTGGTGGGCCGGGCGCTGCGCGACTTTGCCCATCGCGACGAGGTCGTGATCGCCACCAAGGTCTACCAGCCGATGAGCGACGGCCCTAACGACCGGGGCCTCTCGCGCAAGCACATTATGAAGTCGATCGACCGCTCGCTGCGGCGCCTCGGCAGCGACTATGTGGACCTCTACCAGATCCACCGCTACGACTACGAGACGCCCCTGGAGGAGACCCTCGAGGCGCTGCACGACGTGGTGAAGGCCGGCAAGGCCCGCTACATCGGCGCGTCGAGCATGTGGGCCTGGCAGCTGGCGAAGGCCCTGGGCATCCAGGAGCGCCGGGACTGGGCGCGCTTCGTGACTATGCAGAACCATTACAACCTGGTCTACCGCGAGGAGGAGCGCGAGATGATCCCGCTCTGCCTCGACCAGGGCCTCGGCATCATCCCATGGAGCCCCCTGGCGCGAGGCTTCCTGACAGGCAACCGGCCAAAGGGCACCGAGCCCACCACAGTGCGCGGGCGCACCGACACGATCTCGCACGCGCTGTACAACGAGGGCGACCACGTGGTGGTCGAGCGGGTGAGCGAGCTGGCGACGGCGCGGGGCGTGAGCAACGCGCAGATCGCTCTGGCCTGGCTACTCCACAGCCCGGGCGTCACGGCGCCGATCATCGGGGCCAGCAAGATGTACCAGCTAGAGGAGGCCATAGCGGCCCTCGAGGTGCGCCTGGATGATGAGGAGCTGCGGCGCCTCGAGGAGCCGTACACACCGCATACGGTGCGCGGGCACGCGTAGGGGCGCGGCGCGCCCCCACGCGTGCGGCCGGGGTCAGGCCTTGAGCACCGGGAACTGGATCTCGGTCACATGGCCGTCGGGGGTCTCGCCCATCT
The DNA here is from genome assembly GCA_013336035.1 of Chloroflexales bacterium. Taxonomy (GTDB): domain Bacteria; phylum Chloroflexota; class Chloroflexia; order Chloroflexales; family Chloroflexaceae; genus CAIWXH01. The sequence goes on along the minus strand of JAAXUL010000120.1, from coordinate 2,007 downwards.
GGAGGTAGAGCTCGCGGCTTGGGGCGGCGATGCGGTAGCCATTCGCCTGGATCCAGGCCATGAGCGCGGCGTAGGCCTGGCCCATCTGCTCGTAGGGGCCGCGGTGCATCGTGCTGGCGACGGTGGCGCCGGGCAGGGTGTAGACCTTGATGCGACCGCCCGCGGGCACGGGGGCCGCGAGGTAGACCATAGCCTCGACATCGGGGTCCCGCTCCTTATACTCGTCGTTATGGTCCTGGATGGCTGGCAGCCCCCCGGAGCCGTGCTGGCCGAGGTAGGCGTAGAGCTCCTCGAACAGCGTGCCGGCGGCGCTGTAGGTGGGGATGATAGTGCGGATTGCCGCGACCAGCTGGGGCTCGACCGCTTTGACCACGACATCGTAGCTCGACATAGTACCCTCCTGTTCAATCTGGTAGAGCCTGGCCTCGACGCGGGCCAGGCGGGCCCGCTCCTCCTCGATCTGCTGGCGAAGCTCGGCCTGCCGCAGCCGCAGCATGCCGCGGATCTGCTCGGCGGGCAGATTGTCGCGCAGCACCGACCCGATCTGCTCAAGCGAGAGGCCCAGGTCGCGCAGGGCCAGGATGCGGTGGAGCCGGGGGAGCTGCGCGACGCTGTAGTAGCGGTAGCCGGTGGACGGGTCGACGTAGGCCGGCGGCAGCAGGCCGAGGTCGGCGTAGTAGCGCAGGGCCGACACCGGCACGCGGCACATGCGCGAGAAGTCACCGATCTTGATCATGCTGCGCTCCTTGTCAGCGAAGGCCTTCAGGGGTATCCTACAGCCTCAAGCGACTTGAGAGTCAAGAGGGGGTTTTTAATGCTCACGCCCGCGGATATCCTGGTGGCGCGCCGGCGGATCGCCGGGATCGCCTTCCCTACGCCCCTGGAGCACAGCAGACCCCTCTCTGCATACACAAGCGCCGAGGTCTATCTAAAGCTAGAGTGCGCCCAGGTGACGGGCAGCTTCAAGGTGCGCGGGGCGGCCAGCGCGCTGCGGGCGGACGAGGGGCGCTACCCGGTGGTGGCCTGCTCGGCGGGCAACCACGCCCTGGGGATGGCCCACGCCGCGGCCCACGCCGGTGTCGAGGTGACCCTGGTGCTGCCCAAGAGCGCCTCGCCCGCGAAGCTCGAGGCGCTGCGCCGCTACCCGGCCACGGTGATACAGATCGGCGCCAGCTACGACGAGGCCGAGGCCGCGGCGGTGCGCATGGCCCACGAGGAGCGGCTGCGCTTTATCTCGCCCTACAACCACCCCGACGTGATCGCCGGCCAGGGCACCCTGGGCGCCGAGATCCTCGAGCAGCTGCCCGGCGCCGAGGTGCTGGTGGTGAGCGTCGGCGGCGGGGGCCTGATCAGCGGCATCGGCCTGTGGGCCAAGGCCATGAACCCGAATATCAGGATCGTCGGCGTGCAGGCCGAGAGCTCGGCGGCGATGCTGGCCTCGCTCCAGGCCGGCCAGATCGTGCCCGCGCCCAACCTGCCAACCCTCGCCGACGGGCTCGCGGGCAACCTCGAGCCCGGCTCGATGACCTTCCCCCTGGCGCAGCGGCTGGTCGACATGCTGATCGCGGTGAGCGAGCCGCAGATCGCCGCGGCGATGCGCTGGCTGCTCAACGAGCACCACCTGGTGGTCGAGGGCGCCTCCGCCGTGGTGGTGGCCGCCCTGCTCAACGGCCTGGTCGCCGGCCTGACGGGCCGCAAAGTGGTGGCCCTGCTCTGCGGGCGTAACGTGACGACCGAGACACTGCTGTCGGTGATGGGCGCGCCGTAGGGGCGCAGCCTGCCGCACCCCTACGCCCCCTCGCCCTCGATGCGCCGCATGGTGCTGCCCTTCCCGCGGCGCGGCGCCGGGGCAGGGGCCGGGGCAAGCGCGGCGAGGGCGGCCTCGATGGTGGCCCGCTCCTCGGCGTGCTGGCGGCCATACTCCTCGATACGCGCGCTGTTGCGCTGGCGCAGGGCCAGCGGCGCCACCCGGCGCAGATCCTCCTCGCCGACGACGTTGCGGAAGTC
>JAAXUL010000119.1 GCA_013336035.1 Chloroflexales bacterium | reverse complement strand
CTGGATGTCCGGGTCGTGCGGGTGCTTGTCGAGCGGGTCGACGAGAAAGATCACGGCCTCGATCCAGCCCGTGACTACCTGGGCGCCGATCTGGGCGTCCCCGCCGTACGGGCCGCTAGCAACGCACTCTACGTTGAGGCCGACCTTGTCGATCAGCAGCTTCCCGGTGCTGGATGTGGCCAGCAGGCTGTAGGTGCTCAGGCGCTCGCGATTGAATGTGGCGAAGGCGACCATGTCGGCCTTCTTGCCATCGTGGGCGATCAGGGCGATCTTCTTCATGAGATTCCTCCGAGAAAAGGAAGAAGAGTGCCCAAAACAGGGCACTCTTCTTCGAGAGTTCGTGTCAGGTTCGCACTGCTTCGCGCCTGCCAGGATTAGGGTCTAAGGCATGCGCTATAGTCTGCTACGTGCGTATTGCTCGGCAGTGAGAACAGGTGTCAGCATATAATCATGGGTTACTGGCGAGTTACAAACGACTCGCTAGGGCGGCCTTCAGCCGGCCCTCAGTTCCGGTTGTAGGCGTTGGTGACCAGGTTCAGGAAGTACTGCTCGACCTCGCGGGTCAGGTCAAGCTCGGCCGGGCTGAGGGGCAGCCGGCGCACCTCCTCGAAGAACCAGCGCACCATCGCGCTCTGATGCTGGTAGGTGACGCCCCGGGGTGGCAGCACGCCCTGGGCCCAGTAGATCTCTTTGTCGGCCAGGGAGGGCAGCTCGAACAGAAGGATCGCGCGCACCAGCTCGTTGAAGCGCTCGACCGCGACCTGGGAGAGGCGATCGGTCGCCGAGTAGTTCTCCTCGAGGCGCAGCGAGCTCGTCAGCTCGGGGAAGGCCCGTAGCAGGCGGGCTGACACGTGCTGGCACAGGGATTTGCGCTGGGCGCTCAGCTGGCTCGCCAGGCGAGCCGCGGCGGTTGATTCCACAAGCGTTTCCTTTCACAAGGCTTGCAGCCTTGGCAGGATTATAGCATCTCAGTCTAGTGGTCTGCCACCTTTTTCTGACGGAGGAAGAGGCCCCTTTTGTGTGCCGCAAGCAGGGCTTAGGAGCAGTTAGCGTGTGACGATGGGCAGCAGCAGGCGATAGGTGGGCAGCCCGGCCAGCTCGCGCAGAGCCCAGAAGCCTGGGCGTCGCGAGGCCGGCTCGCCGCTGGGCGCGTAACAGGTCTGGCCGGGGCAGCGCGGGTCGCCCTCGCTGAAGGGGATCTGGACGAGCCCCCAGCGCTGGGCTCCGGGGCCGCTGCCCGGCGGGAAATCCTCGTACTTGAACCAGAAGGCTGTGGCCACGTCGGGGCGGGCTGCGAGCATGGTGAAGATCGCGCGCAGGAAGGCTGTCTGCCCCGCGACGCTCTGGCCGGGGTAGGCGGCGTTGTAGCCGATCTCGGTGATCCAGAAGGGCAGATCGGCCGCGGCCGGGTCGGTCGTCTGGAGGGCTGCCCGGAGCCGGGCGCGCAGATCGTCGAGCCTTGCGCTGATGCGCGCCACCTCACCGTCAACCGCAGCGAGGGTCGTGACGATCTCGGCTGGGTAGGGGTGGTAGCCGAGGCCGTCGATGGGAAAGGCCCCGTAGGTCGTGCGGTAGGTGCTGAAGGCCGAGCTGGTGTAGAGCGCCGCCAGGTAGTCGCGGTCGCTCATCGGCCCGCCGCTAGGGCCGACGAGCCTGTCGCTGCCGCGTGGGTGCAGCCCGCCGAGCACGAGCTTGATCCCCGCCCGCCAGGTCGGGTCGGCCACGGTGTGGGCGCACTGGTTCTGCTTGAAGCAGCGGTAGAGCTTGGTGTGTAGCGTCGCGATCCGCGCCGGTGCGATGCCCTCGCCCCCTGGAAAGCTGCCGGCTACCACCGGCATCCGGTTCGGCTCGTTCAGCACCTCGTAGGCGCTCACCCGGCCCTGGTAACGATTCATGATCCAGAGGGCCCGCTCTAGCCAGCGCTGCATATACTGGTTTACGCCGCCGCCGTAGGCTGTCTCCTCGGGTTTATAGTACATGTCCGACAGCAGGCCGCCCGCCCCACTGTCGCGGGGGTCTACGTCGACCAGGCGGAAGGCGAGCAGCCCCATCACCTTTAGGCCGTAGTGCGGCGCCACCTCGTCGATAAAATAGTCGTTGCGGGCGATCTGCTCCTCGAAGCTGCCGGCCCCTTCCTGGACGATCAGCTCGATGCGCACCCAGCGGGCGCCGGCCTCGGCGAGGATACGGCCCATGCGGTCCTGGGCCTCGTAGTTAGGCTGGCCCGGGTAGCGCGGGTTGGTGCCGTACTCGTACCAGGGGTCGCGCGCGACGATGCCGATTATGTCGGGGCTGACAGCCGCCTGCTGGGCCGGGGCGGCGGCGACAGGCGGCGGCAGGCTGGGGATCAGGACGAATAGCAGGGCGGCGATCAGGGCCGCAGTGTTTTTGATTGACATAATATTCCGAGCTCTAGACGATGCTGTATCGTAACAAACGTGGGAACGCGGCCCCTTCGCTTGCGCGAGCGGGGCGGGGATGTTACGATTCATGACGCATCGCGTAGCCCCGCCGAGCGACGGTGGAGGACGTATCGAGGAGGATACCCCATGAGCGACCTGAAGGCCCAATTCGAGCAGGCAGCGCAGGATGTTCAGCAGCTGCCGAAGCGTCCCGAGAACGATGTGCTGCTCAAGCTCTACGCCCTCTACAAGCAGGCCACATCTGGCGACGTGAGCGGCGACCGACCCGGCATTCTCGATCTACAGGGGCGTATGAAGTATGACATGTGGGCCAAGTTCAGAGGGATCTCTAACGAGCAGGCGATGAACGACTATATCGCTCTGGTCAAGCAGCTCAAGGGCGCGGCGAAGTAACGTTTATCTTCAGGGAGGGCTTGGCCCTCCCTGGCACACCCACGCGAGCTGATACGAGGGCCGCGCGATGGCGACGATTATCTCTGTCCACTCGTTCCGCGGAGGAACGGGCAAATCCAATACAACCGCGAACATTGTCGCCCTCCTCGCGGCCCAGGGCTATCGGGTGGGCGTCATTGATACCGACATTCAGTCGCCCGGCATCCATGTGATCTTCGGCCTCGACGAGCGGCAGATCGGGCGGGCGCTCAACGACTACCTCTGGGGTGATTGCGAGATCGAGGAGGCCGTCTATGACGTGACGCCTCTGCTCGGCGCCCCGGTCAGCGGGCAGGTGTTTCTCATTCCCTCGAGCGTCAAGGCCGGCGAGATCGCCCGCGTGCTGCAGGATAGCTACGACCCAGGCACGCTCAACGACGGGATCCAGCGCGCCATCGAGATTTTCGACCTCGATGTGCTGCTGATCGACACACACCCCGGCCTTAACGAGGAGACCCTGCTCTCGATCGCTGTCTCAGATGTGCTCTTGATCATCCTCCGCCCCGATCAGCAGGACTATCAGGGCACCGGGGTCACCGTCGATGTGGCCCGCAAGCTCGGTGTGCCCCACCTGCTGCTGCTGGTCAATAAAGTCCCTCTCAGCTACGACTCCGAGCGTGTGCGTCACCGGGTCGAGGAGACCTACGGGGCCCATGTGGCCGCCGTGCTGCCCCACTCCGACGACCTTATGGCCCTCGGCTCTGCCGGGATCTTTGCCCTGCGCTACCCTGACCATCCCCTCACTACGCTCTACCGCCAGGTGACAGCCCGGCTGATGGCCTGAAGGATGCCGGGCAATCCTCATACCTCGCGCTGCAACTTCGGCTATAATGGAACTAGTTCCAAGTAGAGCCCGATTGTGCAAGGAAGCACCATGAGCGAGCGAGACTGGACCCGAGGCGAGGCTACCCGCTCTCTTACGCGCCTACTGCCGCGGGTGCATGTCGAGCTAGCGCAGGAGCGCGACGCCGACCCCGAGGCGTACAGACAGTTCGAGGCCCGCCTTTGCCGTGAGTGGCCCCGCCTCTTCGGGCTGCTCCTTCGTCTCTACGGCACACACTACGACTTCTTCTACCATCTCGAGCAGATCCTTCTCGCCGCGGCCCGCGCCTGGGCGAGCCGCCGGCCCGCTCTGCGCGCGCTCGACGAGGTCCGCGAGGCCAACCCCACCTGGTACCAGTCCCAGCGTATGATTGGCGCCGTCCTCTACGTCGACCTGTTCGCCGGCACGCTGGGCGGCCTGCGCGAGCGCCTGCCCTACCTCAAGCAGCTTGGGGTGACCTACCTGCACCTCATGCCGCTCTTCCTGGCCCCCGAGGGCAACAGCGACGGCGGCTACGCCGTGAGCAGCTACCGTGAGGTCAGCCCGAGCCTGGGGACGATAGCGGATCTGGCGGCGCTCGCCGACACGCTGCGCGAGGAGGGGATCAGCCTGGTCGTCGACTTCGTGTTCAACCACACCTCCGATGAGCACGAGTGGGCCCGGCGGGCCCGCGCCGGCGACCCCGAGCACGAGCAGTTCTACTTTATCTTCCCCAACCGCGAGGTCCCCGACCAGTACGACCGGACCCTGCGTGAGATCTTCCCCACCGTGCGGCGCGGCAGCTTCACCTGGGACGAGGGCATCAGCCGCTGGGTCTGGACAACCTTTAACAGCTTCCAGTGGGACCTCAACTACGCCAACCCGGCGGTCTTTCGCGCGATGGGCGAGGAGCTGCTCTTCCTGGCCAATCAGGGCGTCGAGGTGCTGCGCCTCGACGCGGTGGCCTTCATCTGGAAGCGGCTGGGCACCGACTGCGAGAACCAGCCGGAGGCCCACATGATCATCCAGGCCTACAACGCGCTCACGCGGATCGCCTGCCCGGCCCTGCTCTTCAAGTCCGAGGCGATCGTCCACCCCGACGAGGTGCTGAAGTACATCGGCCCGGGCGAGTCTCAGCTCTCGTACAACCCGCTGTTGATGGCGCTCTGCTGGGAGGCCCTGGCCACGCGCGAGGTCCGGCTTCTGTCACAGGCGCTGCGCACGCGCTGGCGCATCCCCGAGGGCTGCGCCTGGGTGAACTACCTGCGGGTCCACGACGACATCGGCTGGACCTTCGACGATAACGACGCGCGGGCCCTGGGCATCGACCCGTGGGGCCACCGGCAGTTCCTCAACGCCTTCTACATCGGCGACCACCCCGCCTCATTCGCCCGCGGCGTGCCGTTTCAGGCGAACCCCGACACCGGCGACGCCCGGGTCAGCGGCACCCTCGCCTCGCTGGCCGGGCTCGAGCAGGCCATGCAAGAGCGCAACCCCATCCTGGTGGATCTGGCGATCCGGCGCATCCTGCTGCTCTACAGCGTCATCCTAAGCGCCGGCGGCGTCCCGCTGCTCTATATCGGCGACGAGGTGGCCACAACCAACGACTACAGCTATGTGCGCGACCCGGCAAAGGCCGACGACAGCCGCTGGATCCACCGGGTGCCCTTCGACTGGAGCCGGTCCGATCGCTGGGACGATATGGCGAAGCCCGAGGGGTATATCTATAACGAGCTGCTGCGCCTGATCTCAGTGCGCAAAGAGCAGCCCGCCCTGGCCGGCAATATGCTCGAGGTCTTCGATACCGGCAGCCCCCACCTGCTGGGCTACGCGCGACGCCGCGGCGGCCAGCGTATCCTAGTGGTGGTCAACTTCAGCGAGCGCCCGCAGTCGCTTGCCGCCAACAGGCTGCGCCTACATGGGCTGGGCTACCAGTTCTGCGACCTTAACACCGGCGTGCGCCTGGGCGCCGGCGAGACCCTGAGCCTGGCGCCGTACCAGTTCGTATGGCTAGAAGCTCTGGTGGGCTAAGCAGACGCGCGGGAGGGTGCGCCGGCAAGCCCCGCACCCTCCCAGGAAATACCCCCATGCTATACTAGGCCCCAGTCACCGCTGCTACATGCTGTGGTTGGAGGTCTCGGAGCAATGTGGGAGTCTCTCCGCCGCTGGCTGCTTGCGATCCCCTACAGCGAGCCTCTCGAGCGCCGCCAGGCATTGCTTATCCAGCTGATCGAGCTTGGCAAGCTGATCATCGCGCTGGCCCTGCTAGCGCTGCCCCTGATGGTCCCGCTGAGCCCGGTCGGGCGCGCGGCGCTAGTTGGGCTAACGATGGTCACCGCCGTGGCCGCGGTGCCTGCTCTGGGCCTGGTGCGCCGTGGCCGCCTGGACGCGGGGGCGCTCATCTCAGCCCTCTCGCTGACGGTCGTGCTAAGCGTGATGCTCTACGGCAACACGCTAGACGACGGCGCGGTCACTATGTTCGCCTACGCGGTGCCGCTGACCCTGGCAGGTGTCGTGGCGGGCCGCCGAGCCCTGCTGATTGTGCTGGCCCTGAGCGTGCTGGGCGTCTGTGCGGCGGTAGTGCTGGGCCGGGTGGGGGCGCCGGGGGCCGGCTTTGCCTTGGTCGTGGGCGACACCACGGCCGTCGCCCTGGTGAGCTTCGTCATCGTGGCCTTGCTCCTCGCCTTCGTCATCGACGGCCTGAGCGCGCTGACGCGCGAGGCTCTGGCGGCGCGCCGCGCCCGCGAGCGCGAGCTCGAGGCCATGAGCCGACGCCTCGAGAGCGCCGTGCGTGAGCGCACCGCCGATCTCGAGATCGCGCTGGGCGCCCTTGAGCAGCGGGCAGCCGAGCAGGCCAGCCTGCTCGATGAGAACCAGCGCCAGCGCGTATTGATCAGCGCCCTCAGCGTGCCCGTACTGCCGCTGGGCAGGCGCACTGTCGTGCTGCCACTGGTGGGCGAGATGGACGACGCGCGCCTGGCGATGGTGAGCGAGCAGGCCCTGGGCGCGGTCGAGCGCCTGGCCGCCCGCCGGCTGCTGCTCGACATTACCGGGGTGCCTGTCGTCGACACCCATGTGGCGCAGAGTCTGATGCGCACCGTGAGCGCCGCCCGGCTGCTTGGGGCCGAGGTGGCCCTTGTGGGCGTCCGCCCCGAGGTGGCCCAGGCTATCGTCGGCCTCGGCATCGACCTGGGCCCCATGTCCGCCTTCGCCGATCTGCAGAGCGCCCTGGGCTAGCGGATGCCCGCGAGACCGCGTGGTGTACAGGCGCCCCACCAACAGAACAGACCTATGGCTACCATCCCCTCTGATGAACTCGCCGCCCTGCCGAACGCCGAGCTGCTCGAGCTCGTGCGCGAGCTGCGCGCCGCCAACGAGCATATGCGCTCGATCGCCCACGCCCCACCCTCGGCCGCCCAGAGCCTGCTCGACGACCAGCTGCGGCGCACATCGCTGCTTACCCAGCTGGCGATCGAGTTCCGCGAGTCGCTCGACCCGGCGATGATCATCGAGCAGAGCCTGCGCGCCATCGCGGTCCATCTGATGGTGCCTGGCGCGAGCATCATCGTGGTGGGCGGCGACGGCATCGAGCTGGCGACCAGCGTCGTGGACCATGTGGTGCAGCCGATGGAGCCCGAGCTGGCCCGCGAGGTGGTCGAGAAGGGCCTGGCGGGCTGGGTGTTGCGGCACGGCAGCAGCGTGGCCCTCTCGGACGTAGCGCGCGATCGTCGCTGGCTCCAGTTCAGCGAGCGGCACCGCAGCGGCAGCGTGATCGTCATCCCAATCCGCCAGTCCTCGGCCATCCACGGTGTGCTGACGGTGCACCGGGGGTCGCCCTACGCCTTCAGCAGCCATGATCTAATCCTGCTCGAGGGGGTGGCTGCCCAGCTGGGCGTCGCCCTGAGCGCGGTGCGCCACCAGGCCAGCGAGCGCCAGCGCCGTAGCCAGGCGATGGACCTACTGGCGATGAGCCAGTTTCTCTCGGCCGAGCATACGCCTGCCGAGCTGGCCGCGGTGCTCTACGAGAAGAGCGTGCTTGTCTTTGGCGCCCGGGCCGGCTTTCTCTTCCTCGGCGATGGGAGCGGTGAGCTGCGGTCGGTGCTGCCCGAAGGCGATCTGGCCCCCGACCCGACTCTGGTGACCAGCGCGGCCGGCGCCGCGCGCCTGGCCTGGGCCAGCCAGCGTATCGCCACCACAGGCCCCGACCCCGACACCACGTGTGTGGCCCTGCCCCTGACCAACCACGGCCTCGCGATCGGCGCCTACGCTCTGCTGCACGTGAACGGCGGGGGCTTCGCGGCCTCGGCCTGGTCGCTGCTGACGGCCTTCACCCACATGGTTGCCGCCGCCTGCGCCAACATGACGCTCGTGGCGAGCCTTAGCGAGCAGGCCCGGGCCCTCGAGGGCCTGGTCGCACAGCGCACGGGGCAGGTGCAGCGCTCGCGCGACGCGCTGCGCGTAGTCTTCGACAGCCTGCGCGAGGGCATTCTGCTGCTTGACGCCGGTGAGCGTGTGCTGGCAGCCAATAGCAACTTCTGTGTGGGGATCGCCGGGGCCCAGCCCCGCAAGATCGTCGGCCAGAGCTATGCCCAGGTCTGGCAGGGGCTCGAACAGCGCGGCGCCCTGCTGGTCGAGCTGCTCGCCGCGCCAGGCAGCGGGCGCCAGTGCCTCGCGGTAGCTCAGGATGTCGCGGGCGCCACGCGCCGCTTTCTGGTGGAGCGCAGCCCGGTGGGCGGCGAGGGCCGGCCCGTCGAGCAGTATATCGAGTTCTGGCGCGAACAGACGTGAGCGTAAGAGACCCCGCAGGTCGCGGAATATGGTATTCTTTCGTCTATGCCAGAGCTGTTCACTACACCTGCGGGTCTGCGCGTACTTGTCGAGGAGCTACCGCACACCTACTCGGTCTCGGTCGGCTGCTTCGTGGCCGCCGGAGCCCGCCACGAGCCGCCGTCCCACGGCGGGGCGGCCCACTTCATCGAGCACATGCTCTTCAAGGGCACCCGGCGCTACCCCACCCCACGCCTGATCTCGCAGGCCGTCGAGGGGGTCGGCGGGATGTTAAACGCCTCGACCGCCTACGAGTCTACCGTCTACTACGCCAAGGTCGCCACCATCCACTTTGACCGGGCCCTGGATGTCCTCGCCGAGATGGTGCTGCACCCGCTCTTCGACCTGCACGAGCTCGAGAAAGAGCGCCGTGTGATCATCGAGGAGCTGCGCGGGCTCCAGGATGCCCCCGGCGACTGGGTCCACGAGCTGCTCCAGCAGACGATGTGGGCTGACAGCCCGCTCGGCCGCGATATCGCCGGCAGCGTCGAGACGGTCAGCAGCCTCGGGCGGGCCGACCTGACCGGCTTCTGGCAGCGACACTACAACCGGGCCAACATGGTCATCTCGGTGGCCGGCAAGATCAGCGCGGCCGCGGTCTACGAGGCTGTGTGCTCCGCCTTCGAGGCCCTGCCCGGCGGGGTGCCCACCGCGCCCCAGCCCCGGCCCGTGCCGGCGCCCGGCCCGCGCCTCACCCTGATGGGCCGCGACACCGAGCAGGGTAACTTCTGCCTCGGCCTGCCCGGCCTCGCCTATGGCGACCCCGACCGACGACCTCTCCAGGTCCTCGACTCGATCCTCGGCGGCGGCATGTCCTCGCGCCTCTTCCAGCTGCTGCGTGAGGAGCACGGCCTGGCCTATAGCGTCGGCTCGTACCACAACGACCTCTCGGACACTGGCATGTGGGTCGTCTACGGCAGCGTCGACCCCGAGGCCCTACGCGACGCTGTAGCCCTCTCGCTCGAGACCCTGCGCGACCTTGCGCGCGGCGGCGTCACCGCCGATGAGCTGGCTATGGTCAAGGAGCAGGTCAAGGGCGGCCTGCTGCTCTCGCTCGAGGACACCTGGTCGGTCGCCTCGCGCAATGGCGCGCACCAGCTGCGCTACGGCCACGTGGTGCCCGTCGAGCAGGTCGTGGCCGAGGTCGAGGCGGTGACCGCCGAGGATGTGCAGCGGGTGGCCAGCCGTCTGATGCGCGGCGAGGCTCTGCACCTGGCCGTGATCGGGCCCTATGGCCCCGATGACCGCCGCGAGCTGGAGGGGATGATCGGCGAGGGACTGTGAGGGGGTCAGGGGGTGAGCGCTCACCCAAGCGAACGTAGTGAGCGCTCACCCAAGCGAGCGCAGTGAGGCAAGCACTATGGCCCAGATTGCAATCATCGGTGCGGGCGTGGCGGGGTTGGCGGCCGGACGCGAGCTGGTGCGGTCCGGGCACAGCGTGACGATCTTCGAGAAGAGCGGGAGCGCGGGCGGGCGCGTGGCGACGCAGCGCGTCGGGGGCTTCGCGATCGATCACGGCGCCCAGCTGGTGAAGGCCCCGACCGGCCGGCTTCAGACCCTGGTCGAGGAGACCGGCGAGGCCGACGACCTGCTCGGGCCGGTCTGGATCTTCGACGGCGATGGGCGAGTTAACCCCGGCGACCCGGTCTTCAACGTGGAGCCGAAGTGGGTCTGGCCCGGCGGCAACACGGCCCTGTCCCGACACCTGTCCCGCGGCCTGAACATCCACCTCGAGACGGCCGTGGCCACCCTGCGCCGCGCCGGCACTGGCTATGAGGTGCTGGATGACGGCGGCGGCGTCGAGGGCGCCTTCGCCGCAGTGCTGCTCACCGCCCCGGCCCCACAGTCGGCCGCTATTCTTGCCGCCAGCGATATCGAAGCTAGCACGCGTGCCGAACTGCTGGCCGCCCTGGCCCCCGCGCGCTACCGGCGCTGCCTCTCGGTCGCCCTGGCCTACGCCCGGCGGCCCGAGCTGCCGTGGTACGCCATGGTGAACATCGACCGGCGTCACCCGATCGCCTGGCTCGCCTGCGAGCACGACAAGGCGGGGCGCGCCCCCCATGGCCACGCGCTGCTGCTGGCCCAGATGGGGCCCACGTGGAGCGAGGCCCACTGGGAGGATCTGGCGAAGGGCACCTACGGCCTGGGCGCCGCCCCTCTGCCCGAGGCCGCCATCGAGGCCCACGACCTGGCCCTGGCCCTGGTCGGCGAGGATCTGGGCGAGCCCCTGTGGGCTGACGCCCACCGCTGGCGCTACGCCCTATGCGACGCCCCGTGCGGCGCCGCGGCCCTCGAGGGCCGCGATGGGCTGTACCTCGCCGGCGACATGGAGCGCGGGCAGGGCCGTGTCCACCTTGCCATCGAGAGCGGCTGGGCCGCCGCCCGGCGGATTATGGCTAGCCTGGGCCGCGAGGTCTATGCGTAGCACCGCCAGTTCGAAGCCTGCGCCAGGCTCTTGATCGCCGGCTACAGACTGCGGCCGGCTGTCAGCAGCGGACGGCGGTTGTCACCCTGGGGAAAGGTGCCGTGCATACGCTCCACATATGCCAGTCCGGCGTCTTCTCTGCCATTAACGACCTCGAGGCGATCAGCGAGCACCTTAAGGAGCCCGGCACCGTCGTGTGGCTAGACCTCGAGGCCCCCGACGAGCGCGAGGTCGCGCTGCTCTGCGAGGAGTTTGGCTTCCACCCCCTGGCGATCGAGGACGCGGTGCGCGACCACGAGCGCCCCAAGGTGGACGCGTACGAGGGCTACTACCTCTTTATCTTCTACTCGGCCGGGTATAACAGCGACGCGCACCTGGGTGACCCCGCCCAGCACCAAACGGGCGGGCCTAGAGGCGAGGCCGCGAGCCACGAACCCCAGATCGACCTGCGGCAGCTCAGCCTCTTTATCGGCAAGAACTTTATCGTCACCATCCACCGCCGCTCGATCAAGCAGGTCGCCGCCACCATTGCCCGCTGGCAGGTCCCCGGCTCACCGGTTGGCCACACCGTCGGCGTGATCCTCCACAGCCTGCTCGACGCGATCGTCGATGACTACTTCACCCTGATGGACCAGATCGTCGACTGGATCGAAGAGCTAGAGGACATTATCTTCAGCCGCTTCCGCCAGGGCGCGATCGAGGAGATCTTCGGGCTGAAGAAGGACCTGCTGCTGCTGCGCCGCGTGGTCGCCCCCGAGCGCGATGTGCTCAATGTGCTGCTGCGCCAGGAGGCCCAGGTCTTTAAGCCCGGCGAGCTGATCTATATGCAGGATGTCTACGACCACCTGGTGCGCGTCACCGACAGCGTGGACACCTACCGCGACCTGCTCTCGAGCGCCCTCGACAGCTACCTGTCGCTCCAGTCGAACCAGCTCAACCAGCTGGTCAAGACCCTGACCCTCTCGTCGATCATCCTCATGGCCTGCGCCCTGATCGCCGGCATCTACGGCATGAACTTCGCCTATATGCCCGAGCTGGCCTGGCCCTGGGGCTACCCCTTCGCGCTGGGCCTGATGCTGGTCACGGGGGGCGGCCTGGCCCTGATCTTCCGCAGCCGCAAGTGGTGGTAGACTGGCCCAGAATGGAGAGAGGGGAAGGAGACCACCAATGACCTATGGCGTGAAGCTCGACCCGCGCCCGATCACCGGCGACCTGAGCGTCCGTGATCTGGTTGATAATCATCTGTACGCCTATAACGCGGCCCGCCTCCGCGAGGCCTGCCAGCTCTTCGCGCGCCGCATCGCCCGGCCCGGGGTGACGGTAGGGCTAACCCTCTCGGGGGCCCTGACGCCCACGGGCCTCGGCACGGCGGCGATCGTGCCCCTGATCCGCGCCGGCCTGGTAGACTGGATCGTCAGCACGGGCGCCAACCTCTACCACGATATGCACCGCTCGCTCGGCTTCGAGCTGTTCGGCAGCACGCCCTTTAGCAACGATGTCGAGCTGCGCGAGAATAAGATCATCCGCATCTACGACATCCTCTTCCACCCGGACGTGCTGCTCGAGAGCGACGCCTTCGTGCGCGAGTGCCTGCGCGGCGAGGAGTTCCAGTCTACGATGGGCACCGCCGAGCTGCACTACAAGCTCGGCAAGTACACACAGGCCCGCGAGCAGGCCCTCGGCAGCGGCTATGTGAGCATTCTGACGGCCGCCCACGAGGCCGGCGTGCCGATCTACACCTCGAGCCCGGGCGACAGCACACTCGGTATGAACGTCGCCGCCCTGGCCCTCGAGGGCAACCGCTGCCGCTTCGACGTCGAGCTCGACGTGAATGAGACGACCGCGATCGTCTATGACGCCAAGCGCTCGGGCGGCCAGAGCGCCGTGGTGATCGCCGGCGGCGGCTCGCCCAAGAACTTTATCCTACAGACCGAGCCCCAGATCCAGGAGGTGCTCGGCCTCGACGAGAAGGGCCACGACTACTTCATCCAGTTCACCGACGCCCGCCCCGACACCGGCGGCCTCTCGGGCGCCACCCCCTCCGAGGCGATG
>JAAXUL010001523.1 GCA_013336035.1 Chloroflexales bacterium | reverse complement strand
GCGCCGTGGTGCAGGTGCCACAGCTCCCCGCCGCCTCGGACGAGCTCGCCCGCTCCGACGTGCCGGCCCTCCTGCTCTCCGGCGCCCTCGACCCGGCGACCCTCGCGCCCCTGAGCAAAATCGTGGCGGGCGGGCTGCCCAAGAGCTACGCGGTGGTCTTCCCCGATCGGGGGCACACGCAGAGCCAGAACCAGTGCGCGGCCACGATCATGGCCGCCTTCTTGAGCGATCCCGGCACGGCGCCGAGCACCAGCTGCCTCGACCCGCGGCAGGTGGTCTTCCCCCTGCCCATCGCACAGCGCGTGACGGCCCTGAGCCCCGACGAAAGCGCCGCCTTCTCGCTCGAGCTGCCGCCGGGGTTCGTCCACCTTACCGTACCACTGACCCCCTATGCCTACCTTAACGGCCCGATCAACCTTGCGCTGAGCGCCTTCCCCGCCGGGACGACCGCGGACCAGGCGCTCGCGCAGGTACGCACCCAGCTCGAGGCCACGGTCGGCACGCTCGAGGGCCTGGAGTCGGGCGCGGGCCCGGAGGTCGCCGGCCTCCCGTCGCAGTTCGCACGCTACTCCGCGCTGAAGGGGTCGGCGGCGGTCGACCAGATCGCCTTCGCCGACGAGCGGGGCACCTATCTGGTGACTGCGCTCGTCGCTTATTCCGACGCGGTGCAGCCCTTCCGCGAGGAGACCCTGCCGGCGCTGCTCGCGTCTGTCGAGGTTGGGAAGTAGGAGGAGGCTCAGGCATGCTTCAGCCTGGCTGAAGCATGCCTGGTAGCTACGGGGGGCGCGGAGGGGCCCGGTTCATCGTCACCCTGGAAAGCTGTGTCGATCCAGGGCTACGGCGACGGCGCGCCGTCCGCGCCGTCCGCCCGTAGCGGTCGCCCGGCGGGAGCTGAGCGCAGGCCCCGGCCAGACCCCGGCCAGGCTGCTTTTCACTCGATGGGGCGCTAGCCGGCCTCGTCGCCCACCGCTCTGTTCGTATCAGTTATCATAGCTATGCGAAGAGGAGGTTTCCCATGGCGAGCAAGGACGATTTCACACCCGAGGAGTGGACGCAGCTCAAGGCCGCCCCGCTGAGCGCCGCGATGTACGTGGTCGCCGCCAGCCCCAGCGGGCCGGTCGGCATGGTCAAGGAGATGCTGGTGCTGGGCACCGCGGCCGAAGCGCTGAAGCAGGATGCGGCGGCCCCGCAGATCCTGAAGGATCTCTTCGCCGAGAGCGAGGGCGAGCCGAAGTCAGAGATGAAGGTCGAGCTGGGCGACAAGGACAAGGTGCCGGCCCAGCGCGCCGCGCTGCTCGCGGCCCTGAAGGACGGCGTGGCCCTGATCGACGCGAAGACGGGCGAGGACGCCGCCGCCATCAAGGCCTGGATCCTCAGCACCGCCGAGAAGGTCGCCGGCGCGGCCAAGGAGGGCGGCTTCGTGGAGGGCTTCGCCCTCCACAACCACCCCGCCGCCCGGGGTTTCAGGCGAACTGTCAAGTTCGTCTGAACTATGCCTAAAGCGGAGATCTCACACCATGCACGTAGACCCACCACGACGGCGCCGGCTCGCCCTGGCCGGCGGAGCCGGCCTCGCGCTCGGGCTCGGCGCGGCGCTCGGCTGGCCGCCACGCACCCGCCACCTGCGCCCGAGCGCGCGCCCGACCGGCACCTACGCCGAGGCCCTGGCGCGCTTCGAGGCGCTGCGCGCCCGCGACGACACGAGCGTGCTCCCGGTGTGCCGCTCGTACCTACTTGACCATAGCGGGCCGACCGACTCGGTGGTGGTGCTGCTGCACGGGATGACCAACTGCCCGCTGA
>JAAXUL010001522.1 GCA_013336035.1 Chloroflexales bacterium | reverse complement strand
CTCGCCGCCCGAGGGGTAGAGCAGGCCGGCGAGCATCTTGAGGGTGGTGGTCTTGCCGGCGCCGTTGGGGCCTAGGAAGCCGACGATCTCGCCGGGGGCAATGCTCAGGCTGACGCCGTCGACGGCGCGCACCTCGCGCACCTTGCGGTGGAGCAGGCTGCGGATCGAGGCCCTCAGGCCGGCCTCGCGCTCGGGCACCTGGTAGGTCTTGCGCAGATCGACGACGCGGATCGCGGGTTCGCTCAAGGGGTACCTCCGGGGGAGTGGTCTGGCTTTAACGCATTTTACAGGTCTTTCGGCCGCGCGCCATAGGCCTGCGGGCGGAACCATCTCCCCCGCTGGTCCCTTGCCCTCGCTCGTGAACCGGGGTATAGTTATCAAATCAATATTGGACTGATCAGAGAATTGCGCCTGGTGGCGTAAAGGGGGCCTGCGTGGCGCAGCGGCGGGTTGTGCTGATCACCCTAGGGGTGATGATGAGCCTCTTCATGGCGAGCATGGAGAGCACAGTTATCGCGACGGCGATGCCGACTATTGTCGCGCAGCTCGGCGGGCTCGAGAGCTACAGCTGGGTCTTCGCGATCTACATGCTGGCCTCGACCACGGTCGGCCCGATCTTCGGCAAGCTTTCGGACATCTACGGGCGTCGCCCGGTCTATATGGTGGCGATCGGGCTGTTCATGGTGGGCTCGCTCGTCTGCGGGCTGGCAACGACGATGCCGCAGCTGATCGCCGCCAGGGCGGTGCAGGGTATGGGCGCGGGCGGGCTGATGCCGCTGGCCTTTATCATCGTGGGCGACATCTTCACCCTCGAGCAGCGGACCAAGGTCCAGGGCCTCTTCTCGGGCGTCTGGGGCGTCAGCTCGGTGGCCGGGCCGCTGGTGGGCGGCTTCCTGGTGGACAAGGTCTCGTGGCACTGGGTCTTCCTGATCAACATCCCGGCGGCGCTCGTGGCGGCGGCCCTGGTCTGGGTCGGCTGGAGCGGCGCCGAGCGGCGGGCGGGGCGGCGCCCGGCGATCGACTACGCGGGCGCCGCCCTGCTCAGCGTCGGGGTGGTGACGCTGCTGCTGGGCCTGAACGACCTGGGCTCAGCGGTCAGCCTGGCCCTGCTAGGCGTGGCGGCCGCCGCCCTGGGGGCGCTGCTGTGGGTCGAGCTGCGGGCCGAGTCGCCGATCATCCCGGTGCGCATGTTCCGCTGGCGCCTGTTCGCCGTGGCTTGCGCCCACGGCATGCTCGCCGGCTGGGTGCTCTTCGGCGGGATGAGCTACATCCCCCTGTTTGTGCAGGGCGTGATGGGCAAGAGCGCCACCGAGGCCGGCTCGACCCTGACGCCGATGCTGCTGAGCTGGGTCGTCGCGAGCATCGTATCGAGCCGGCTGCTGCTCAGGGTGGGCTACCGGGCCCTGGTCATCGCCGGGATGAGCGCCTTTGTGGCCGGCGCGGCGCTGCTCGCCCGCCTGAGCCCCGAGATGAGCCAGCTCGAGCTGATGGTCGCGGTGGGCCTGATGGGCCTGGGGATGGGCAGCGCCATCCCGGCCTTCCTGATCTCGGTGCAGAGCAGCGTGCGCAAGAGCGATCTGGGGGCGGCCACGGCGACGCTGCAGTTCTCGCGCACCATCGGCGGCACCTTCGGCGTGGCGGTGCTCGGCGCCCTGCTGAGCACGCAGCTGGCGGCGGCCCTGGCGGCGGCGGGCCTGACCCCCGACGCGGTGCCGCTCGACGCCCTGGTGGGCGAGGGCGCGGCGGGCGCGGCCCTCGGCGAGCC
>JAAXUL010000727.1 GCA_013336035.1 Chloroflexales bacterium | reverse complement strand
GGGAGGCATCGAAGTGCCCGTCCACGAACACAAGGCGCACGCTCCGCACGCCCGGGAGGGACATCGCCTCCACCGCCGCGCGGCTGACGCCGTGCGCCCCGGTCTTCAGCACCGGGAGGAACTGCCCCCGCGCGATGGGACCCACGTCCGTGAACCGCCACTCCTCGTCCCGGGTGGTGGGGAACCCGGCGGAGGCGAAGCGTTCGAGTGCCTCGCGCCGCATCCGGTGGATGGGCGTGCCGGACTCGCCGTTGAGCCCCCGTTCGAAGTCCCCGAAGCGGGCGCGGTACCACTCGCCCGCGTGAACTGCCGGTTGTGCCTTCGTCGCCATGGTCTTCACCCCGCCGCCACCGCCGGACGTGCGCACCGGTCTACGGCCGGCCCCGGCACCCGCCCCGAGCTCACCCCGACCGAGGCGTTCTACCGCATCGACATCAATCTGGGCCCGCCTCAGGTCGATGGGCAGCGCTGGGAGCTGGTGGCCGACGGGCGGTTCGCGCGGCCGCGCCGGCTCAGCCTGGCTGACCTGCAAGCCTTCCCGGAGGTCACCCAGCCGATCACCCTCAGCTGTATCTCGAACCCCATTGGCGGCGACCTAATCAGCACCAGCCGCTGGACTGGGGCGCGCCTGCGCGATGTCGTCGAGGATCTGGGGCTCCAGCCCGACGCGCAGGCCCTGCGCCTCGAAGCCGCCGACGGCTTCTATGAGTATGTGACCATGGACGACCTGCTGGATCCGCGCACGCTGCTGGTCTACGGCATGGACGGGGCGACGCTGCCGGTTGCCCACGGCTACCCGCTACGTATCTACATCCCCAATCGCTACGGTATGAAGCAGCCCAAATGGATCACGCATGTCGAGGCGGTGGGCCAGCCCGGGCCTGGCTACTGGGTGGAGCGCGGCTGGAGCGCCGAGGCGCATCCGCAGATCATCACGATCATCGACCCCATCGAGGTCAACGCTGCAGACGAGGCGAACCTCCTGATCGGCGGGATCGCCTGGGCCGGCGACCGGGGCATTCGCCAGGTCGAGGTTCAGGTGGACGAGGGTGCCTGGGCCGCAGCGAGCTTGCTCACCCCGCCGCTTGGTCCGCTAACCTGGGAACTCTGGCGCTACGACTGGCCACGCCAACCGGGACGCCATACCTTCCGCGCCCGCGCGACGGACGGCACGGGCGCCACGCAGGTGGGTGAGCACAGCGGGCCGCATCCTGATGGCGCAACCGGCTACCACACGCTGACGGTGACCATCTAGCTGGCTGCCTCGGCAGGAGCTAGAGCAGGCCGAGCTGGCGTGCGCGGGCGAGGGCCTGGGTGCGGCTTTGCACGGCGAGCTTGCCGTAGATATTGTTGATGTGCTTCTTGACCGTGCCGAGCGCGATGATCAGCGCGTCGGCGATCGCCTGGTTAGAGTGGCCGCCGGCGATCAGTCGCAGGATCTCCAGCTCGCGCGCACTCAGAGGCTCTACGAGCGGCGCAAGGCCGAGGGCCGCTGGCGACAGCGCCGTCGCGCTGGTAGCCGGCTGCATCCGCTCGGCGGCATGCATCGGTGGGGCGTCAAAGGCGGCCAGCAGCCGATTGGCGTAGTGCTGGTGCGGCGCGCCGTCGCCAGCGTGCATTGTGGCATACGTCTCCAGCAGCGCGGCCATCGGCGACCCCTCATCTACGAAGAGGCGCACGTAGCCCTCGGGCTCGGCCAGGGCCAGGGCGCGCGCCAGAGCGTCACGGGCCGCAGGCGCATCGCCTCCTGCCTGAAGCGCCAGGGCTTGCAGGCTCAGGATCTCGATTATGCTGCCGGTGCGCTCGCCGGCCTCGGCCGCCGCCCGCAGCCGCTCCAATAGCTGGAGGGCGGCCGGGATCTGCTCGGGGACGCTCGTGCGCCCGCGGGCGATCAGCACGCGTGCCAGCGCCAGATACTCGGCTTCGCGGAGGAAGGCGGGCTCGTCGTCAATGCCCAGACCGCTAGCCCTGGCCCAGCGCTCCGCCATATCCAGCGCACCCCGCCCCAGGGCCAGCTGCGCCCGCAGCGCTGCCGCGCGGGCAAGCACCAGCGGGTCGAATGCGTGCTCCTGTCCAAGGGCGGCGAACCGCTCCAGGGTCGCATCGGCACCTGCAGGGTCGCCGACGGCCTGCTGGAGACGAGCCAGGGCGATCACACCCTGCCCGAGCAGGGTCGCGTTGGTCGTCCACTCGCCGAGGGCTCGCTCCATCCCGGTGCGCAGCAACCCTTCGGCCGTGCCGAGATCGTTCCATTCCCGATAGAGATCGCCGAGACCGAAGTAGTAGCCCTCACTGCCAATCAGGCGCTGGACGCCTCCATTCTCCGGCGCGACCTCAGCCGCCTGCCGCAAGGTCGCGGCCGCGGCGCGTAGGCGGCCCTGGAGCATCTGGAGTCGGGCGCGCAGGATGATGACGCGCAGCACGACGTAGCGATTGTCTGCCGTGCGCGCGACACTCGCCACCTCGGCCAGCTGGTGCTCAACGGCGGGCCCCAGCTCGCCGCTGACCAGGAAGCTCAGAGCCGCGAACCCGCGCGCGGCGGTGTGCGGGATGCTGGCCATCTCCGGCAGCAGGGTGAGGGCCTGCCGGGCGTGGGTGACACAGCGCGGCAGGTCGCCCTGGTAGAAACCGATGGTCGCCCTGGTCGTCTGCACCATCCCCTGCACCAGGAGCCGGAGGTCGGCCGGCGTCTCCGGGCGCAGGCAGGCCTCGGCAGTACGGAGACGAGCCTCGGCAGCATCAAGCTGCCGGGTGTGCATGAGCATGACGGCCTGGAGCACATACAGGGTGGGCCGCACATCCATCACCGCAGCCGGCAGCGTGCGGAACCAGTCGAGCATCGTGAAGATCTGGCCGCGGAACATCACGGTCCAGACGTGCTGCTCGATCAGGCGGGCGGCCTGCGCCCAGTCCTGCGCGGCTAACGCATGCTCGATCGCCTCGACCCCGAGATCCTGGCGCTCAAACCAGGCGCTGGCACGGCGGTGCAGAGTTGCCACGACCGTGGGAGCCGCGCCGCTCGCCAGCCGCTGGCGCAGCAGCTCGCCAAAGAGGTGGTGGTAGCGATACCAGTGACGCTCGTCGTCCAGCGACACGAGGAAGAGGTTGGCACGCTCGAGTTCGGCGAGCAGGCTCTGGCTATACGCCGCCGGCACCGGCGGCTCAAGGGGTAGAGTGTCGAGCGGCCGGCCGGCATGTGGCACCTCATCGGGGCCGAGCAGGACGGCGTCGCACAGCGGGCCGCACATCCGGTCAAGGATAGATGTCTGGAGCAGGAAGGCCTGGAGGTGCGGCGGCTGCCGCGCGAGAACCTCTTCGGCCAGGTAGTCCACCACAAAGCGGTTACTGCCCCGAAAGGCCTGGACGAACCCCGACAGATCGGCGCGGTCCCGCATCGCCAGGGCCGCGAACTGGAGCCCGGCAATCCAGCCCTCGGTGCGGGCCTCGAGGGTGGCGATATCTTCGACCGAGAGCGGCAAGCCCGTCAAGAACGCAGCAGTCTCCTCGGCCGTGAAGCGCAGATCGGCCGCACGCAGCTCGCTGAGGCTGCCCTGGGCGCGCAGCCGGGCCAGCGGCAGGGGCGGGTCGGCGCGGGTCAAGAGCACCAGGTGGACCTGTGGCGGGAGGTGGTCGAGCAGGAAGGCCAGGCCACGGTGGATCGGGGGGGCGTCGATCAGGTGGTAATCATCCAGCACCAGCACCGCGTCGGCGGGGAGGGTGCTGAGGCTATTCAGGAGCGGCGTCAGCACCGTCTCGACGGGCGGCGGCTGGGGAGCGTGCAGGAGCGCCAGGGCTGGATGCTCGCGGTCTGGCTGGAGCGAGCCCAGCGCAGCGATCACGTAGCTCCAGAAGCGCGTTGGGTCCGAGTCGGCCGCGTCGAGCGACAGCCAGGCCCAGCGCAGAGTGCTGCCAGCCGGCGTCGCGCGCCAGGCGCTGAGCAGGCTGGTCTTGCCGAAGCCGGCAGGTGCAGCGATGAGAGTCAGCTTGCCCAATAGGCCGGCCTGGAGGCGAGCGAACAGCTGCGGGCGGGGAAACAGGGTGGGGCGCGCGGGCGGCAGATGGAGCTTGGTGGCGAGGAGCGGGTGGGGCGGGGCGGGCAAACGCTTCGCGTCAGCTTCGCTAACGGGCGTAGCGGGAGGGCCCGCGGTGCCGGGTGGATCGCGGCCGGTCGCCGCGGGTGGTGCGCCCTCGACCCGTGGGGCCGTGTGGGCCATCGCTCTGGCCTTCCGCGCAGCGGATACGTGCCCCTCACTGTACCGCTGCTGCGGTCACTCCGCAAGAGGGTTGCGCTGACATTCGGCGGAGCGTCATCGTCAGCCATCGTCATCCTCCTGCTCAGGCGATCCCCACGCGCTCGGTAGGCCGTGACGTGCCAGTCGGGTCAGGCCTAAGGCCCAGGCGCGGGCCGGCGACGAGCAGCACGCCGAAGGCCAGCGCGCCCCAGAGGGCGACCAGCAGCCACGAGTAGCGCGTCGCGTCAGCGCCGGCGAAGAGCGGGCCGACGAATTCCCCGGTGAAGGTGTTGTTCATCCAGTGCAGCAGCATGATCGCCAGCACGCTGCCGCCGGTGCGGTGGAAGATCCAGACAATCACGATCTGTGCGGCGAACATCAGCGGGATGTCGGACCAGGCCA
>JAAXUL010001521.1 GCA_013336035.1 Chloroflexales bacterium | reverse complement strand
GGCACACCGCCCTTTGGTGCGGCCGGGCGCCTGGCGACCGACGGGCGAGTCGCCTTCACAGGCCACGTGAGCGACCCGCGCGGGCACCTGACGACGGCGACCCTGGCTCTGGTGCCTGTCGTGCCCGGCGGCGCGGCGCCCCACGCGCCGCTCGAGGCTATGGCCACTGGCACGCCCGTCGTGGGTGGCCCAGCCCTGGCCCACGATGTGGGGGCGGTGCCAGGGCACGATCTGGCCGTGGCGCAGACGGTCGCGGGGTGGGCCCAGCAGACCCTCGCGCTGCTCGACGACCCACTCTACCGCGGTCAGCTCGGCCGCGCTGGGCGGCGCCTGGTCGAGCTGGGGCACGGCCAGGCCCCCGTCATCGCGGCCCTCGAGAACGTCTACGCCGCGACGATTGGCGCGCCCCTGGCCGAGTGGCGCCTCGAGGTGGGCCTCGGCCAGCCTCGACAGCGATCGCTCTAGGGGCAGGGGGCCTCGCAGCGCCCTTATTTTCGCGAGATACTTGTGCGCAGGGCCTCGATCAGCTGGGGTGGGCCGATGACGATCGGCTCGGCCAGCTTGCGGCTGTCAAGCAGGGACGCGACCGCGACGGGGGCGCCGCTGAGGCCCATCACCACGGCCCCGGCGGCCCGCAGGATCGCGAAGCCCGCCGCCAGATCCCACAGGTTGGCGCGACCGATCAGCGCGCCGAGCGAGCTGCCGCGGGCCACATAGCAGCAGTCGGCGGCGATGCTGCTCAGGCTGCGCGTCTTGCCTGGGAAGTCGATGCGAAACTGACGGTGCGCGTTGGACGAGACGCTGATCCAGTCGTTGCTGTCGATCAAGGTCGTATCGCTGACAGTGATACGCTCGTTGTTGCGGAAGGCAGGGCCTTCGACGTCGGCCCAGTAGCAGTCGTCGAGGATGGGCAGATAGATCACGCCCAGGTAGGGCTCGCCACGGCGCAGGACACCGATCGAGACGCACCAGGTTGCCAGGCCCGCCACAAAGGCCCCCGTGCCATCGATCGGGTCGAGGCACCAGACATATTCGCTGTCGAGGTCGCCGCCCCCCTGCTCTTCGCCGATCACGCCGTGCTCGGGGTAGCAGGCCGCGATCCGCGCGCGCAGAAGATCCTCGATCTCTACATCAGCCCGTGTCACCCAGCTCCGGTCCGCCTTGCGCTCGGCCGTAACGTTGTTGAAGTGGCGGCGGGCGTAGGCGCCAGCCTCGCGCGCCCACGCCCGCACCTCGGCAATGTCGATCTCGCTCACACGATCCTCCTCAGGCCCGGCGGCACTAGCAGAGCTGCCGGGTGTACGGGCATCCGGGTTCGCCGGGAGATTCCGTAGCGTGCGGTGTCCTCCTGGAGGGCTGCCTGGCTACAGGTCGGCCAGGGCCGCTGACAGGTCGATGGGCGCGGCCCCCATAGGGGTCAGGGGCGTCAGCGAGACATAGCCCGCGCGCACGGCGCCGTCGTCGGTCTCCTCGCTAAAGATCGGCACGCGCTCGCGCACGAAGCGCATAGCGAGGCGGCTGCGGCCCTCGCCGTCCGCCGCGTCGACATCGATATCGACCACATCACCGTAGAAGAAGCCCGAGAGGGTCGTCTGGCGAAAGCCCTTCAGCTCGGCGATCTGGTGGATGTGGGGGACGTTCACGTTGAGGACCAGGGGCCCCTTGCCGCGCAGCCGTTCGAGCAGCGGGAAGGCCTTCAGGGCGGCCCAGGTGGCCGTGCCCCAGGGCATGGGGGCGTCGCCGATGAACATCTGCGAGACAGCGAGGGCGGGCAACCCCCACATGGCCCCGAGCATCGCCGCGC
>JAAXUL010000118.1 GCA_013336035.1 Chloroflexales bacterium | reverse complement strand
GTGCTGCCGTCAGGGCTGATCGCCATCGAGCGCACGGCGTGCTCGTGGCCGTTCAGCACCAGGCGCTCGGCGCCCGTGGCCACATCCCAGATCCTGACTACGCTGTCCTTCCCCGCAGAGGCGAGGGTGCGCCCGTCAGGGCTGAAGACCAGCCCCGTAACCTCGCCCCCCATATGGCCCAGCAACGTACTCAGCTGGCCACCTGTGCTGGCACTCCACAGAATAATCTGCGCATCGCTCGTCGCGGTGGCAAGTGTCGACCCGTCGGGGCTGAAGGCGATCATGCTTACCTCAGGCGCGTTTGCCTGGGCAGCTACAGAGGATACGGGCGCAGCCGTCGAGGGTGTCACGACAAAGCTGGCGATCGTCAGAACTAGCAAGCAAGCACAACCCAGAAGCGTGACGAGCCTAGTATGTCTTTTCACAGGTGCCAAACCTTTCTAGTGCCCGACCGTACTGTCCATAGCGCAGGCTGCGGCCTCAAATGCTTATCGGGTTGGGGCGCGCGACACCGCGGGCTGCGCTGTAGACATGCTCAAGCTGATGCAGACTCAGAGTCCACTGGTGGTTTCGCTCTACATAGCCGCGGCCGCGCGCGCCGAGCTCGCGCTGCCGCACCGGATCATTCAGGAGCCGGAGGATCTGTCGGGCGAAATCCTCGGTGGACGAGCCAACCAGGAGGTCCTGTTCGGGGACAGCGGTCAGCGCGGCGATGGCCTGCCGCGCTGTAACCACCGGTGTGCCCATCGCCAGGGCCTCGAGCACCTTGTTCTGGACGCCCACGCCGTAGCGGATAGGAGATACGGCGAGGGTCGCCTGGGCTAGATAGGGCCGTAGGTCGGGGACAAAGCCAGTGACATAGACACGGCCATCGCCAGCGAGGGCGCGGATCGCAGGCCCGGGGCCGGCCCCAACGATCAGCACTCGCGTCTCGGGAAGCTCACGCCAGATCAGGGGCATCAGCTCACGGACCAGGAAGAGGGCGGCCGCGTGATTGGCGTGATAGCTCATCTTGCCGGTGAACACAATGGTGGCATGGTCACGTGGCAGGTCGCGCGGGGCGAAGTAAGCGAGGTCAACGCCGTTGGGCACAACGCTCACCACCTTGGTGAGGCCGGGCTCGGCAAGGGCCCCAAGGGCCCAGCGATCCTCGGGCGAGGTCACGAGGATGCGCTCAAAGCGCCGCCCATAGGCCGCCTCGTAGCGCCGGGTGCGCGCCAGGTCGGCCAGGGCGATGCAGCGGGTGACAGTAGAGGGGCTATGCCTGATGGCCCGCTCGAAGAGCAGGCTGATGCAGTCAACCGAGTCGAGCACGAAGGGGGGCGCCGCGCCTGCCAGCGCGCGGGCGGCCAGGGCCACCTGGCTGGCCCGCAGGTGCTCAATATGGACGATATCGTTGGCGGCGAGCTCGCGGGCCACGGCCGCCACGAGCTCGGCGTCGAGGGCGTGGCTGGCCTGGAGCGGTAGCTGGCCAGGGAGCGCCTGAAGGTAGTTGCGCAGCACACCAAGACGGCCCACCGGCACGGCCACAACGCGAGCACAGAGCGAGCGCAGCTCGGCGAGGCCGCGCGCGTCGTCGGCGCCGCGCGCCGGGCAGACGAGCGTCACCTCGTGGCCATGGGCCACGAGCTCGCGGAGCAGGTGGTAGGGCCGCACTCTGATCCGCGAGGGAACATACGGCGCGACAAAGAGAACGCGCAGTGGCGGACCACCAGGCCGTACGCTCGCAGCAAGAAGCTCAGTGGAAATCATGGCAGTCTTAGGTGTATTTTGGAGATCTGACATTAGATCATGCACGGCACAGTATTACCGGGTGCTGCTCCATGCAACCAGTATGCTAGCTCGAGCTAACACTGATCTAAATCGGAAGATAAAGCCTGTGAACTTTCATTTAGCGTGGGCGAGAGGGGGTGCAAGGCGGGCATTAGCCAGAGCCTCGGTGTACAGAGCCTCGACCCGCGGGTTGACCACGCGCCAGTCGTAGCTCTCCTCGGCCACACGGCGCCCAGAGGCGGCCAGGCGCCGGCCGAGAGCCGGGTCGCTGAGCAGGCGCACGACAGCTTCGGCGAAAGCCGCGGGTGTATCGCCGGCAAGCAGATGTTTGCCAGGCAACAGGTCGATGCCCTCGTAGCCGATAGTGGTCGAGACGATGGGCAGGCCATGGGCCAGCGCCTCGAGGATCTTGACGCGCATGCCGCCGCCGGCCCGCACCGGCACGATCAGCGCGGCGGCCGCCTCACGGTAAGGCTGCGGATCATCGACGTAGCCGGCGACATTGATGCTCGGGTCCTCCTCGCCGAGGCGGCGAACAGTGGCGGGAGGACGGGCCCCGACAACGTCGAAGCGGGCCGCGGGCACCTCGTGCTTGATCAGCGGGTAGACCTCGTGGGCGAACCAGAGCACGCCATCGACATTGGGCGGCCAGAACATCGTCGCCATGCTCAGGATCGAGCGGGGGTGCTCCTCGCGGGCGACTGGTGGCGCGCCGAGCGCGTCGACGGCGATCGGGATGACAGCCGTGGGCGGCAGGAGCACCCTGGACTCCGTGGCGGCCAGCTCGAGAAAGCGCAGGTCGGGCTCGCTGACGACAAGGAGGCCGTCGAAGCGGGCGCAGATACGTGCCTCGTAGCGGCGCAGGCGGCGGGCCTCAAGCTCCAGGCCGACCCGCCTCGCGTACGGGCTGTGCTCAGCCATCCGCTGCACGATCGTCCAGACGGCGTTATGCTCGTCGAGGACGCGGGCGCCCCCGGGCAGCCCGACGGCGAACTGGGCCATATTCAGCTGGTCGGCGTGGATGATGTCGTAGTGCTCGCGTCGGGTAAGGTCGGCGAGCAGCGCCCGCAGCTCGGGCGAGTCGTCGCGGCGCATCAGGAACGAGTCGCCGCTGAGCGCGCTACCAGCCAGATGGTAGAGATCGCGCCCGCGCGAGCGGCGCAGCGGTACCGTATAGACCGCTGCGCAGAGGCCGCGCAGCTCGGCGGCGCGCTCAGCCTCGGCGGCAGAGCGCACCAGCGAGACCAGGGTCACCTCGTGGTGGCGCGCGAGGTACTGGAGCAGGTGGAAGGTCTTGACTTTGGGCCCGGCGTCAGGCGGATAGGGCAAGACCTGGGTGAGGAGCAGGATGCGCATAGGGTACCGCCTCACGCGTGTGCATTACAAATATCTGGAGAGACACCTCCTGGCTAACGCTACCAACCCGCGCTAAAAGTCGGCTAAAAGCTGACCGGCCATCTGGTGAATTGGCGACCTACCACTATCGGCAGATGGACAGGGATTTTCGGCGCCGGGGTTGGGGTTGGAGGCGGATCGGTATTAGGCGCATGGATCGTAGCGATGATCTTCTGGATCGAGTACAGGTCGCCCCGGCCCCAGGGCCGGTCGAGCCAGCGCTCAAGGGTCGCGCGCGAGTCGCCCAGGATGTAGGCGTGGGCGAGGAAGTGCGACCAGGCCGCCGTGGGCGCCAGGTACGAAGTCTCGCCCACCTCGGCGTGGGCCCCGGCGCGCGTCAGGTACCACCAGCGCATCCCGTTGGGGTCACTTGCTTCGCCCTGCTCTCTCACCGTGATATAGCTCGCGGCCGCGCCCCCTGTCTGCTCGCGCAGGTACAGGCCTATCTCTGGCGTCAGGCCATAGAGCACCGGCATAGACCAGCCCGACTCGACCTCGCGCGGGTCCGGGTAGACTGAGGACGCGTAGCTGGCGCGGCTCTGAAAGCTGCGGCCGGACTCCATCGCCGCCACGGCGGCCTGCGTGCCGGCGTCTACAGCCGCCGTGTCGCCAAAGTGCTGCGCGAGCCGCACGTAGCCGATCGCCCCCGCGATGTCGGCGTAGTAGGCGCCCAGGCCGGCCCGGCGCTCGTTGAAGAGCTCTTTGGCCCGCGCCCAGTTTGTCTGCGCGTAGGACCAGTCGCCGGTATTCTTCGACCAGAGCCACAGGCCGTAGAGCGACTGGAGCGAGACTGCCACCGGAGGCCAGTTGCTCAGGTCGGCGCGGAACGGCACGGCGTAGCGCTCGCGCGCCACCCCTGCGCGCAGCCAGTCCCGTCTGCTTTCGTTATACGGCAGGTCCTCCAGCACGGGGTAGCGTCCCAGCTCCTGGCCCACATACGCGCGCGCGCGAGCCTGGAGGGCCGCATCGAGGTATGGGTAGGCCATCGCCAGGGTATAGAGTAGCTCGCCCGGATCATGCCAATAGACGTTGCCCTGGTACCGGTAGGTGACGACTGGCGGGCTGACCTTGTCATACGGCACATCGGCCGGCCAGACAGCCAGAGTAGAGAAGCCACGCTGCAGATAGAAGGGCATCAGGTGGCCCCCGCTGTCCACCAGATCGGCCACCTCGGCGCGCAGACGCTCGACCAGGGCTGGGGACGGGCTCGTGATAGGCCCGGTCAGATCAAGCGTGATATAGTCTGCCAGCGTGCGAGTGGACTGCATGGCCCGGCCTGACGTAGCCGGCGGGCGCGCCGGCGCAGCCGTGGAGGCCCCAGGGGCTGGCCAGACCCTCGGGGAAGGGCATGCGCCGCTGCTATGGCTGAGAGCGCCGATCCCTCCCTCGATCACCCGCCAGTAGATCATGTTGCTGCCGACGACGGCGCCACCACGGGAATGGCCCTCGTTAACCCGTGGGTTTGGGAACGGGTAGGCCGCCTGGCCGGGCTGCATCGGAAAGAAAGGGTTTAAGGTGCCCGAGCCGCACTCGCCCGCACACTCGGCCCAGGTGTTGCTCACCCCGGCAAGATGAACCAGCTCGCCGCCGGCAAGGTTCATGCCGCCGAGCCGCTCCCAGTTATCGACCAGCAGGAGATTGCCGCTCAGGGTCAGCATCGCGGCCTCGTCCGAGGTGAGGCGGAACTGGTAGTCAAAGGTCGAGGGTGTGCGCAACCCCGTAATGTCGAGGTTGGTAGGATTCATTACGCCGAGCTCAGCATCGTAGCGGGTTGTGACGTGGACCGCGGCAGAGCTATCGGTCTGGATGCCGTGACGGGCGCGAAACGGGATATAAAGGTTCGTGCCGCTTACGACAGGCACGGCCGGGATGTCATTACTGCCATAGGTGTAGAGCAGCGGCGCGACGCCGCGCGAGGCGCCGTCGCTAGCGCGAAGGGCGAAGAAGGTCTGCTGGTAAGGGGTGGCCGTGAGGTAGGCGACGATAGCCGGCCTGACGGCCGCCCAATCAGCCGCCCAGTCGGCCAGGCGAGGCCCGGCTCTGTCCATCACATCATCGCCGTCTTCCTGCAGCAATAAGTGGAAATAGTCGAGCGGCTGCGAGCGGTAGTAGACGCTATCTCCCCCTACGACAGGGTAGCGGTCGGCCAGGCTCTGGCCCCGGAGCAGAACTCGCCAGAGCTCCCTGCCGTCGGCGGCGCGCACCGCGATCGCGTGGATCGACTCATCGCCCAGGAAGACGGTCTGCCCGTCGGCGCTGAGCGACGGCGAGGTGAGGATCGGGGCGCCGGCGCGATACTGCCACAGCTGGAGCCCATCGGCGGCGCGCAGGGCGGTCAGCGCGCCGTTCGTGGAGGCGACGAAGACGCGCCCGGTCGCTGGGTCAACCAGTGGGGCCGTGGCGCTTGGCCCGCTGGCTGCGCGCCAGCGCAGGGCTCCGCTCGCGGCATCAAGCGCGTACGTGGTGCCATCGTGCGACCCGGTAAAGACAAGCGAGCCTGATACGGCAGCGGTATGGCGGATGGGGCCGCCGGTCGCGTAGGACCAGAGCGGCGCGCCGCTGGTGGCGTCCCGCGCGTACAATACGCCGTCCATACCGCCTATGAACAGGCGCCCCCCGGCGACAACCGGCTGCGCCCGCGAGGCGAAGGGAACTTCGTACCACTTCCAGGTGAAGCAGTAGGGCCCGTCCACCTGCTGCGGCGACGCATTGGTACGCTGTGGATCACGGCCGAGCTGAGGCCAGTCGGACTCGGCGATCGCCGCGGGCGCCGGCGTCGCACGCGCCGGCAGGCTGACCGTGAGCATTGACACGCTGATCAGCGCAAACACAAGGCGCGCGAGGTGATGGTAGATCCGGGTGAACATGTCGCCCTCCTTACCTGACCAGGTATAGTGGGGAGCCGCATCGGAGCCTGGCAGAAGTGGCGAAAGGCGAGCGCAGGGAAGCGCTCGGCGTGTAAATTACAGCTCAACCAGCGCCCGAACGCCCCAGGCGGACGTCCGGGTGTATTCCACTATCCTGCCGGCGAGCTTTCATTATACGGAAGGGCCAGGCTTCGTGCCAACGGTGACAGCGCTATGCCCGGCAAGCTCTGGCCGCGACGTCAGCAGCAGGGCGGCGCTGGCGCCGGTCGCGATCAAGAGGGGGATTAGGCTGGAGGGCCCGGCAAGGCCGAGGGCCATGCCGAGGTTGCGGGCAATGTCGCCCGTTAGCCAGGCGGGCAGCACATAGCCGGACCAGGTGGCGCGGATAGTATCATGGGGAAACCCCTGGCTTGCGATGGCCTCGATCCAGACCAGGGCCACCGAGATGGCGACGAGGGCAAGGGCTGCGGCGCGAGCCAGAGGCCGGTGCCAGATCTGGCCGACAAACCAGGCCGCGGGCAGCGCCAGGAACGGGATCATCGGGACGATGTAGCGTGGCCCGGCCGCGAAGCCTCCCCACCACATTACTGACGAGCTATAGAAGAGCAGCAGCGACAGGCTCGCGAGCAGCATCACCCACCACTCGGCCCGGTGCTGGCCGCGGCGCCACCAGACCACGAGACCAGGGGCGGCAAGCAGGAGCCAGGGCGCGCGAACGAACAGCCCGCGGAACTGGCCGAAGGTCAGCCCCCAGAGCGCCTCGGCCCGCGGGTAGGTGATGCTCATAAAGCCAGTACCATGCTGGTCGTGCCACAGAGCCGAGTGGGCATAGCCCACCGGCCAGGGCGTCCCGAAGGCTACCAGGTCGTATACGGCCAGCAGTACGCCTGGGATCGCGCCGCCGACCGCAAGAGGGATAAGCCAGCGGGGGCCGCGCCGGGCTAGCGCGTAGAGCCCGACCACAGCCCCCAAGATAGCCACAGGGTATTCGCTGATCACCGCCCAGCCGAGGAGCAGCCCACAGAGGAGCCCGCGGGCGTACGCGGGCCGGCCGCGCTCGTCCTCGCTGGGCCAGGCCACAAAGAAGGCGCCGAAGAGCAGGGCGGCCACAAGCTGGTGGCTGTAGAAATTCCCAGCGTAGGGCGCGGCAGCAGTGCCGAGCCCATACGCCAGGGCGCCCAGGGCCGCCACGTTGGGGGGGAGAGCGAGACGGCCCAGTGCCAGATAGAGGAGGGCGCCAAGAGCCGCGGAGACCGTCGCTACGACCAGTAGGGTCAGAACATACTGGACCAGAGCGAAACGGATCTTATCGGCCCGCAGGCCGGTGCCCTCTTCACGAAGCGTCGTCTCAAACGTGCCTCCGCCGCCGATAGCCTGGAGACGATCCCGCACCGCCGGCAGGTCGAGGGCCGGGCTAAGGGCCATATAGACTGGCAGAGCCAGAAATGAGAGGCCTGGCGGCTTATCGGTGTACGCCCGCCCCCCGTACACAGCATAGTCGCCCGTGTTCACCACGTACCGATCAATCGAGACGGTGCCATCATCGACCATGGCCAGCACCAGGTCGAGGCGCGAGTTCTGGTTCCAGTCGGCCCAGCGCGGCAGCACATAGGCGTAGCAGGCCAGCAGTAGGGCGAAGATCAGGGCGGCGCGACGCATAGGCGCTCTCGCTTCTCACTATGTCCCAGTTCCCAGACAGTAACAGGCCCCTGTAACAGGGGCCTAAACGTGGACAAACGGGCGGATGAAAGTGCCGCGCCTCTACGGCGCCGTACGCGCGTAGAGCGTGTAGGGCCCGGCGCTATACGCGACCCTATAGGCGCCCTCGAGGATCGCCGTCGGATAGATCCCGACCCACCCGCCAAAGGGCCCGACGACCACATACGCAGGGCGCTGGTCAAGCCCGTCGTAGGCGAGGGTGGGCCCGGCCATCCAGGTCTCGCGCACCGCTGTGTCAAGCAGCTCGATAGGCGGATAGTGGTAGCGATGATCCGTCAGCGCCCCCAGCTCCGGCTCCCACGTCTCGACGATCACGTCGGCAGGTACGTTGGCGTCGAGGTAGGCGGCCATGCGCTGAGCGCTATCGTCGGGCCCGGCTACGACGCGGGTGGTGAGAGCCAGAGGAATAGCGATGACCACGACGGCGTAGAGCGCAACAGCCCAGGCCAGGGCGGGGCGGCCGCGCGCCCGCAGCCATGCGAAGAGGTCGGCCAGGAGCCGTGCCGTCGCCAGAGCGCCGAAGGCTACGGCCGGCAGAGCGTAGCGCGGCCAGCCGAGCGATACGACGTACCAGCAGATCCAGAGGGCCGGGATGAGCACCGCGGGCAGCTCGGCAAGCGCGGCGGGGGTGCGAGCCCGGCAGCGCCAGAGCCCGTAGGCGATCGCGGGCAGCAGCAGCGCGCCAAACGGCTGCACAAGATAGCGCACGGCCCGCCCCGTGGCCGCAGGGTCGAAGACGAAGATCGCGCCGCCCGCGGCGCGCCGCGTCTGCGCCAGGTTGGCCGCGAAGCTCCCCGGGCCGAGGAACTGGAGCTGGACCAGGGTCCAGGCGCCGAAGCAGGCGCACGCGACGGCGAAGGGCAGCAGGCGCAGGGCCCACCCCCCGACCCGATAGTAGCGCCAGTCGAGGAGCGCGGCCAGGGCCAGGGCGAGCGGCACAATCAGCACAAACTGGTTCTTGGTTATCAGGGCCAGCCCAAAGAGCAGCCCCGCCAGGCCGGCCCGCCACCAGGCCCGCCGCTCGGCCAGGGCCCAGGTCCAGGCCAGCGAGCCGAGGAAGAGCAGGGTGATCCCGGGCACCTCGCCGAGCACCTGCCGCCCGTACTCTACCAGCCCCTCGAAGCGCAGCGTGCGCGAGGCGAGCAGTAGCAGCAGGGCGAGCAGGGCCACCGGCGCACCGTGGAGCCGCCTGGCCAGAGCGTAGCCGGCAGCGAGGGCCACCAGGAGGTAGGCCACAATCACGATCCGCCCCTGGGTCAGCCCGACGCCGAAGACCTGGAACGAGGCGGCGACCGGCAGCATCACGGTCGGCCCAACGCCGACCGTCGGCCCATAGTAGCGGTAGCCCTCGCTGCTGATGTCGGCGTAGACGCCGTGTTGCAGCAGTGTCTTTGGCACGTGCAGATGTGAGCCCTCATCGAACCAGGTCCGCGGCGCGTAGGGCAGATTGACCATGGCCAGGAGCAGCGCCAGCGCCGCCAGGCTGATCAGGGCGGCCCGCTGCCAGGTCCAGGATAACGCTACTCGCCTGGGCGCGGCGCCGGCGCCCGCTTGCCGCTCAACCATGTCCCCCCCTTTGCGCTACCGCACCTTATAGATGGCCGTCGTCCCAGCGCGGAAGGTCAGCTCGAACAGCGGCGAGGCCGCCGGGTCGTATTGGCCCAGGGCGCGCTCCTCTGCGCCCTGGAGGATATAGGTTACGCCGTAGCGGCCCAGCAACGCCTTGCGCTCGGCGTCGGTCGTGCGGGTGCTGTAGAAGGCCGCCACGGCCTGCTGCTTGTCGTAGAAGTGTGCCGTCTGTGCCCAATGGCCAAGGAAGGTGCGGGCGTCGGCGTAGACAGGAACGAACTGCCCGAGCATCAGGTCGCTAAGCACGACATCGTCACGGGTCGTGGCCTGACCCAGCCAGTGCAGGGCGGCCTCTTCGTCGCGCCCGAGCGAGTACGGGGCCTTGTGGCGCCCGAGATCGAGCATGCGCCAGCTGAGCAGGTAGATGCTGGCAGGGATGGCGGCAACAAGGAGCAGGGCCGGCAGAGCGCGGGCGAGCCGCGGGCGCGCGCCGGCCAGGGCCGGCATCGCCCGCCGGTACAGCCAGCGCACCGCCGCGAGGCCCACGGGCACCTGCCAGGCGGTCAGCATATGGATCTGGAAGTCGGTGGGTATGTAGAGCAACAAGAAGCCGACGCCCAGCCAGCTGAGCAGAAACAGATCGGCGTCGCTCGCCCCGGCAAGGGCCCGGCGCAGCCGCCCACGCCGGCGGGGCCTGAGCACGGCGTCAAGCAGGGCGACAAGGACAAGGATCAGCGGCACGCCCATCAAGATCAGCAGGTGATCCGGCAGCGGCGTAAATACGCCCGCGTTCGAGAACTGGTCGAGCACCTCGCGCCAGAGCGGGTCGCCGCTGGTCAGCCAGGTGAAGTAGAGGGGCGGCGGCAGAGCGACCAGCCCGATCGCCAGCAGGGCGAGGGCGCCGAACCAGGGGATGCGTCGGTCGCGCAGCAGCATCAAGGCCAGGGCGCCGGCCGGCACCAGGGTGATGATCAGCAGATCGTAGGCGTGCTGCAGGGTCAGGAGTAGGCCCAGGGCCGCCGTGGCGACCACTAGGGGCACACTTCGCCGGCGCAGGGCGGCCAGGTAGCACAAGAAGATCGCCAGGATCAGCGTCGTGGCGATCGTGAAGTGCGGGAAGGCTGTCAGGATAAATAGCGTGTTTGGCTCAGCCACATAGAGATCGAAGGGGAACGGCACGTCCGCAAGGCCCTGCGCATACTTGACGATCACCCAGACCCAGCCCAATCCGGCCCCGAGCACGATCACGAGAAACGCGCTGAGCCGCTCGGCCCACTCGCGGGTGAAGCGCGCGCAGAACAGGTAGAGCACCAGCAGCAGGGCCGCGCCGGCCAGCACGCGCACCCCGTGGAAGAGGGCGATCGCGCTCCACCCGGTGGCCGCCTGCACACGCCCGACGACCAGCCAGAGCAGGTTAAAGAGGGCGGGGTTATTGGGCTCGGAGGTCATCCGGTTCGGCACCAGCCAGTCGGTGCGGTGGTCGCGCAGCCACGAGAAGTACTGGGCCGTGTCGGACACGCCGTAGACGAAGCCCTGGAAGCTGCGCTCTCGCGGCGTCGTGAGGTAGGTGATGACGGTCGGCAGGGTGGTGGCAAGGAGCACAGCGGCGATCAGACCACCGACGATCCAGAGCTCGCCAAAGGTCCGCCACCTCCTGGCTTTATCATCCCGCTCGGGCGCCCCGGCTTGCACCTGGACGGCGTGTGAGGGGTGCCTGATCATGCGTGCATTCTCATCATATCGGTGGCGCCGCTACGTGCTGTGCTCACCACCTGAGCGACCGCGGCAATATAGGTATCGAGATTACGCGTGCTCTCGACCACGGCGCGAGCCTGCGCGCCTATGGCGGCACGCCTTTGTGGCTGGCCCCATAGCCTGCTGATCGCGTCGCGAAGGGCAAGGGCGTCGCCCGGGGGCGCCACGATAGCCGTTGTGTCCGGCTCGATATAGCCGGCAAGCCCCTGTGTCCCGCTCGCGACGACGGGCCGGCCCATCGCCATGGCCTCAAGCAGGCCGTTGGCGCCGGCGGCATAGTCGACATCGTGCAGTGGTAAGGCGACGACTCGGGCTCGTGCGTACAGCTCGCGTAGCTGCCAGTAAGGGATATTGCGCAGCACTTTCACCCCCTGCCTCTGCGCGGGGGTGATCGCACTATTCGCCCAGGGGCTTGAGGCAATCACCACCAGCCGGATCTCGGTGCCAGCCAGCGCCCGTAGGAGCGTGCTATAGTCGCGCTGCTCTTGGCCGACGGCCAGCACATAGGGCTCATCCTCAACTGGAAGCGGCCGAAAGAAGCGCTGGTCAACCTTGTCGTACACGAAGTGGGCGCGGTCTCGCCCCAGACCCAGCGGGCCCGCCGCGTAGTCGGCCTGCGCCCTGCTCACGCAGATCACCTGCGTAAAATCGCGCTGGAGCCTCGTGTGACGCCATATCAGCGTCTTCAGCCCCGATGAGAGCTTATGGCCGATCACGATGTGCGGTGTGGCGGTGCCGAGGGCGCGCAGCGCGCTCGCCAGGGGGACCGCCGTCTTCTCGGAGGTCGAGACCAGGACGCTGTAGCGACGCGCCCGCAGGGCCGCCCGGAGCGCCACGGCGATGTCGAAGCTTAGCCGGCGCTCGGCCAGACGCACCGGGCCATAGAGCCTGGTGCCGGCGAAGGGGTGGGGCACGATCACGCCACCAATCGCGCGCGCGAGCTCTAGGTAGTCTTGGCGCGGGATCGCGTCAGCGGCCACCTGCGCGTCATAGTCGCCGCCAGCCATGGCCTGGCCGACTAGTATCGAGGGCGGAGCGACCATCGGTGACCCTTTCACCAGCTGCGTATGGCGCGCAGGAGCGCCATGTAGTTGAGGTAAACTTGTACCGAGGCGTGATCGCGCTTGAGCGCAAAGAGGAAGGGCCCTGCTACAACGCGCGTAATCGCCGCAAGCAGCAGGACACCTTTGTAGAGCGCCACGTTGAGCCTGCCGTAATGCTTGCGGAAGAACTGCACCCGGCTGCGGAACAGCCGCAGAAAGGTCTTGCTTGGCACCCGCTGCGCGCTACCACCCCAGAGGTGGGTCGCCTCGACGTCGGGCAGGAAGTAGTTCTTCCAGCCTGTCTTACGCAGCCTGTAGCACAGGTCAACCTCTTCAGAGTACATAAAGAACTGCTCATCGAAGAGGCCAACCCTATCGATCACGGCACGCCTCAGAATGAGGCAGGCCCCGATCAGGGCATCGACCTCCCGCTGGTCGTCCATCTCCCAGTAGGTCATTTTGTAGTGGCCGAAGACAGGGTGTCGCGGGAAGGCGCGGTCGAGCCCGAGGGTTGTCCAGAGCTCGGTCCAGATGGTTGGGAAGGCTGTCACTGAGCGCTGGAGCTGGCCATCCCCGTAGCGCAGGCGCGGGCCGGCAGCCCCCGCGTCCGGGTGCGCGTCCATAAAGGCTACCAGCCGGTCAACAGTACCCTCGTGAACGAACGCGTCAGGGTTCAGCAGCAGAAGGTAGCGCCCCCGGGCGATAGACGCCCCCTGATTGTTGGCCCGCCCGAACCCCACATTCTCGTGATTTACGATCATCTGGGCCTCGGGGAAGCGCACCCGCACCATCTCGGCGCTGCCGTCGCCCGGGCTGTTGTCGAGGACGATCACCTCGAAGCTGCTGGCCCGTATCGTCGTATACAGGCACTCAAGCGCCCGCTCGAGTAGATCGCGGGATTGCCAATTAACGATGATG
>JAAXUL010001520.1 GCA_013336035.1 Chloroflexales bacterium | reverse complement strand
CGAGGTCGGGTCGCCACGGCTCCGTATGGCCAACACCAGACTGCCCGTCCCCTTATCCGGTGTGGCCGGCCGCCTCGGGCTCGACGATCACGGCAGTGCCGTAGGCGAGCACCTCGGTCATCCCCTGGGCGATCTCGGTCGTGTCGTAGCCGAAGCCGATAATGGCGTTGGCGCCAAGCTGGGCTGCGTGCTCCAGGGCCATCAGGAAGGCGTCGGTGCGCGCGTGCTTGCAGACATTGGTCATCGGGCGGATGTTCCCGCCGGCGAGCGACTGAAACGCGGCCACGAACTGGCCGCCGAAGCTGGCTGAGCGCACGGTCAATACCTGCTCGGCCAGCGCGGTTCGCTTCACCAGGGGAAGGACGGCTATGGCTGATCTGCTGTCCAGGCCTCTGGGAGACGGGCGCGGGGGAAGACCGCCCGGGCCTCGGCCAGGATCGCCGGTAGCTCGGCTCGCCCGTAGCGCTCCGAGATGTGGATGAGGACGAGCTCGCCCGCGCCGCAGGTCGCGGCCAGGGCGCCGGCCTGCGCTGTTGTCAGGTGACAGGCGCGGGTGGCGAGGTCGGCGTTAGCGGTGCGGTACTGGGCCTCACACACCAGGGTGTCCACGCCGCCCAGGGCCTCCGCGAGCCGGGCCAGCTCACCGGCGTCGAGCCGGAAGTCGGTCAGGTAGGCCAGGCTGGCACCCGGGGCCTCGGTGATCAGGGCGGCCCGCAGCTCTGCCAGAGAGCGGGCCTTCCCCTCGATCTCGACCGTGCTCGGCTCGCCGGGGCGCGGCGTGCGCACGGCCCCCAGCCAGGGGCCCGGCGCCAGGCCGAGGGCGGCGAGCCGCGCGGGGTCCACATTGCGCCGGGGCGGCTCCCGCAGCAGGTAGCCGAGGCAGGGCGTGCCGTGGTCCAGGTCGAGGGCCGCGACCGTGTAGTCGTCGGTGGCGATGATTGCTCCGGCTCGGGGCGTCTCACCGGCGGGGTGGGCCACGGCGAAGCCCTCGGCGGCCTCGTAGCGCGTAGTGACGACTCGCTCTGGACCCACGTCGTGGACGACCCAGGTGCCGCGCAGCTGCTCGGTCAGGTTCCACATAAAGCCGCACAGCCGGTGGTGGATGATGCGCGCCGTCTCGGGCGGCCCCCAGACATGGACAGGCGCGTCGACGCCGCGGCTGAAGGTCTGGCGGAAGAGGCTGTCGAAGCCGCCGATATGGTCCATGTGCAGGTGCGAGAGCAGCAGGTGGTCGAGGCCGCGCACGTCGGCTAGCGGCAGGGCGGTCAGCCCCACCTCGCCGCAGTCCAGCAGCAGGCGGTGGATCCGCTGCCCCCGGTTGACGCTCACGAAGAGCGCGTTGTCGCCCCCGGGCGCGCCGAGAATCGAGATGTGCAGAGCCATGGGGCCTCATCTCTGGTGTCACATCCTGCGCGGGGCGCATCGCGAGCGGGCCGATGCGCAGGGAGCCCCGCGCTGGCGGCGGCCATCAGCCGCAGCGCCGTGGGCAGTATAGCAGGGGTAAGGGCGCCGGCGTGAATGCAGGTGCGGGCGCGCCGGGTCGAGGCCACCGCGCCGGGCGCCACCTATCTCCGCCAGCTTCGCCGGTGGCCCAAGCGGCTGCCGCCCCAGCTACGGCTGTGGCCCCATCTCGCCTTCACCCGTATGGCGCGTTAGGCGGCCACGGCGCCGAGCAGCAGGAACGCGAGGCCGGCGACGAGGGCCAGGGCTGCGGCGATCAGGAACCAGCGTGTGCGCATCATGTCTGGAAGTTGTAGCTTGATCTTCGCGGTCTCACGGGTTCAATGACGTGTGCCAGGCGGGCAAG
>JAAXUL010000117.1 GCA_013336035.1 Chloroflexales bacterium | reverse complement strand
AAGATGGCCTTATTGGGATCAGGATGCACCAACAACGTGCGCGAATCGACCTTGCGGATCAACACCGGGCGCACCTGCTTATCACCCTGGAAGGTTGCTAGGCTAATGTCACGCCGGCGTGTGTGCCAAGATTTCTCGATCTGATCCAGCAAGCGCTTATCAGCAGGGTCATGAACCCGTGTCACAATGCGCTGCTCATCCGCAAATGTGAGTGGCTGACCGTTGAACTGTGGCTCACTGAACGCCTCCCACGTTTCGGTACACAGCCCGGCTGCATAGGGCAGATGGGGCTGATTCACATCATCGGGAAAGCGATAGATCAAGACATCGCCCTCCTCGTCCTTATAGCGAGCACAGCGCCCTGCCCGCTGGACAAGCGAGTTAGCCGGTGCCAATTCGCTATGCAGACGTTCGCAGGTAATGTCAAGGCCAACCTCGATTGCTTGGGTCGCGACAATAATTCGACTGTCGCCGTGGGCCTCGCCCGACGGTGGCTTGCCAAACGTTGTTCGCAAGTCTGTCTCAGTTGCACGGCGATGCTCTGGGATGAACCTTGAATGCAACAGGCTAACCTCCGTGCGCCCAGCATGGTGTGGATCAGCCGCCACTACGCACTCCAGATCCTCGAACACATCAATCGCCCGCTGCACCTGATTGCAAATGACAATCGAACGATGCTGATGTTGCGCCAAGACATCTGCCGCGTTGAGCGGTTGCGCGACAATGTGATAGCGGCGGGTCTTCTGTTGCGATGGGATCTTGATCAGATCATCAGGCTCAACCGACACACGCTCCGCCTTCAACTGAGCAGCAAGGTTCGTAAGCATTTGCTCAGAGAGCGTAGCCGTCATCAGCAGAAATGGGATTGACGTACCGAGTGTTCGGAGCAGCTCAACCAGCGTTACGAGCGCACCCTGGGCCAGTTTCTCATCCACTGGAAAGAGGTGCAGTTCATCACACACCAGAAATGACGAGAACACTGCGCCAGCATTGAGGTTGGCCCGCCGATAGCCAAGCGAGTAAGGCACACTGAGCGCACTGCTCAACACTTGGTCAATCGTCGTGAAGATCAGATCTTGCTCGAAGGTCGGAGCGTCCTGTTGCTCGCCGGTCTGCAAGGCAATCTGCGGCCCGTTATCCCAACCCCTCGTTATGCGCTCCGCATCTTCCTTGAACTGTGTCGCCAGCACACGCAGTGGCACGGCATATAGACATTTACGCGGGAAAGACAAACCGGTTCGCCATGCGTGCAGAAAGGGGAAGAGTGCCGTCCAGGTTTTGCCGCTACCGGTCGGCGCCTGAAGAATGACGCTCCGACGCTGGTTCAAGAGAAGTTCTGCGACCTGTACCTGAAAGTCGTGCGGCCGATCGATGCCGAACATCTGCTGGAATGCGCTGCGCAGGTCGTCGGACATGTCGCTTACTCCTTGAGCATCTGTAGGCCGTTACATTTGGCGAAGCCTCCTCACCTCTACCCTACCACCCCACCCTGCACTATAGATTCAGTCCCCGATGAATGTTCATAGCGCTGGAGCGCCGCGCGCAGCTCAGCCTGCACCTCGTCGGCGAGGGCCTGGGGCGCGATCACGCGCGCGTGGGAACCAAAGCCGAGCACCCAGCGCTTGATCTCCCCTGGGGTACCCGCGGTGATACGCATAGTCGCGCTGCCGTCGGCGTGCTCCTCCAGGGGCTCCTGAGTCACGTGCCAGTGGCGCTCGCGGATGTAGTGAGCCTGGTAGGGATCGAACCAGATCACAAAAGTGATCGGCTCGTCCGTGCGCTCCGAGACGAACTGTGAGGCCAGATAGGCGTCGAGCGAGAAGCCGTCGAGCCAGACAAAGCTCTCGTTGTGGCGTACACTCCAGAGGCGAATACGCTCCACAGCGAAGGTCAACACGCGCCCCCGGTAGCTATCGAAGGCGATGAGCTGCCAGTCGCCACGGGCGTTGTGCAGGTGGTAGGGATTGAGGGTGCGCTCGGTCAGGGCGTTGCGGCTAGGCGTGAAGTAGGTCACATCAAGCGGGCGCCGATCGCGGATGGCCCGGTCGAGGGCCAGCAGCAGGTAGGGATCGACCGCCGCCGTGGCGCCCGCACCAAAGCTGTAGTGCTGCGCCAGCTGCCCAAGATCGACTTTGACCGCGACCGGCAGACTGGCCGCTAGCTTCTCGACCGCGCTGCGCAGTGGGGCCTCGAAGGTGGTCCCCAGGTAACGCCGGGCCAGCTCGATGCTCAGAAAAAACGAGAGCAGCTCGCCCTCGCTTACCATGACCCCGGGCAGGCTCCACGCCGGGTTCGCGTAGTAGTAGCCGTGCTGGCGCCGGTCATAGGCCAGCGGCGCCTGGAGCGTACTGCGGAAGTACTCAAGGTCGAAGTGGACGGCGCGCTCGCCGACCTCAAAGCGCTCCATGAACGTCTTGACGCCGGGGTAGGCGCCGCTCCGAATCAGCGCGTCCATCTGGACGATGCGGTTGAGCTTGCTGGACATGGCTTGGGCCTCGCTGAGCGCCGAGAGACGCCGGGCGCATTTGCGCTACAGGTGGTGTGCTATGGTGCATCTGTGAGCCGTGTGGGCTGCCGCAGTGTTCCGACCGGCAGCTCGGGCGTCTGTGAGACGACGACAATATCACCCACACCCGCCTGATAGATCGCCAGCCAGGGAGCCGCGCGGTAGGCCCGCGCCAGAGCGACGAAGAGCCAGTTCGGCAGCTTGCCGTCGAGCACGACGCCGTGGCCAGCAGGCGCCTGCGGGATGGGCAAGCCGCTCGCCTCGGCGAGGTCCAGGTGTCCGCCGGGGATAGAGAGGCAGAGACGCGTGTGGTCGGTGTGGGTCTCCAGGGCGTCCCAGCGCAGCCGCAGGGGGTCAGGCGCGGCGGCAGCCTGCAGGTCCGGCGGAGCCACCCAGCCGGCACGCGGGTTGAAGAGCTGGGGGATGGGCCGGGTGAAGGCCCCGAGAGCGCCATAGAGCCACATGGGCCCGCGCCCGTACAGGGCCAGGGGCTCGTCGGCCGGCAAGCTACCCAGGAGCACCGGCAGCTCTGCGGGCTCCCAGCGCCGATCACCACTGTGGGCCAGCAACGGTGGGAGTGCGTATTCGAGATGGAGTATGAATTCAACTGGGGCAAGCGATCTGTGAATATGATATAGTTGATCGGGCGGATAGTCGAAGAGCCGGCGCACCCGGGCCACAAGTGCCTCGAGGCACAGCCCATCCGACGTAAGCCCCCGTCCCAGACCGCTCAGCGTGCCGCGCAGCACG
Organism: Chloroflexales bacterium; assembly: GCA_013336035.1. Lineage (GTDB taxonomy): Bacteria > Chloroflexota > Chloroflexia > Chloroflexales > Chloroflexaceae > CAIWXH01. The sequence continues at coordinate 9,800 of JAAXUL010000117.1, read as the reverse complement.
CTGCCGTCATCACTAACCTGCTGCACCCCATGCAAATCCGAGCGCAGCTCGGCCACCAGGGGGCGACCGAGGCGCCCGAGCTGTGCCCGCCAGGGCGCAAGGTCGCCGCCCAGGGGTGCGATCAGCAGCCCATGGGTGCAGGCCGCCGCAACCTGCGTTGTCTCTGGGGTGACCCGCCCGCCCACATCGACGAGCAGCGGCAGGTGGCGCTGGTCAATATCGCGGCTGATCCGCGCAGCGAACGAGGGGGTCCAATCATCCTTTGAGCGCATGCGCAGCTCACGCACCAGCGACTCTGTGGCCTCGTGGGTCCAGTCGCCCTCGCCGTCAGGGCTGGCGCGTAGGGCGTAGTGCTCGACATGCGCCAGGCGCAGTGCCTGGCTGAGGCGGTAGAGCAGGGTGCTCTTGCCCGAGTGCGGGGGGCCTCCGAGAAGCAGCGCCGGAAAAACCATTGTCATACACATCGTTCCTATCACTCACGTCATCAATGCTCGCGGGCACTGCTCGCGTCGGAGGAATGCCGCCATGCCGTCAGCCATCCTCTCCCAGGTGCGCCACGCCGCCGTCGCAACCCTTGGCGGCCAGCCCCAGATCGTGACGCTCACCATCGACCGACTGCTCGAACAAGGTGTGCCGCTCGACGCGCTGTTCGTCGTGCACCTTGAGCTGGATAACCCACGCTACCTGGCGGCGCACCGTAGGCTGGAGCAGGAGCTTGCCGGCGAGCGCTACGCCGGCCTTCGCTACCTGCCGGTGATCGTGCGCCGTTGGTCCCAGCCCGTCGCCGACCTCGACCACCCCGAGTCCCTGGAGGCGGCCCGCGACACCTTCGACACCCTCTTTCGCGACCTCAAGCAGCGGGGCTACTGCATCCACCTATGCCTGAGCGGCGGGCGCCGGCTGCTGGGCTACCTGGGCATGCTGGTCGCCCAGCACCACTTCACCTATGCCGACCGGGTGTGGCACCTCTACTCCTCCGACACGGTGCGCGCCCGTACCTACGGCGGAGCCCAGATGCACCTGCCGGGCAGCCGCGAGCTCAGCCTGATCGCGGTGCCGTTCCAGCCCCTCGCCTGGCTGGCGGGCCGCACGGGGGAGCCAGCGCATGATGAGCTATCGCCCACGGAGCGCACCCGCTGCCAGCAGGTGGTCGCGACGCTCAGCGAGCGCGAGCGGGATGTCCTGCGCGCATTCGCCAGCGGTAGCGACCTGAAGGATGTCGCGGCCTCTCTCTGCATCACGGTTGCCACCGTCAACACCCACAAGGGCCACATCTACACGGCCTGCCGCGAGGCGTGGGGCCTAGCGGACGACGAGCCGCGCCACTACAGCTGGTTACGCGAGAAGTTCGCGCGCTTTCTTGGAGTGTAGCTGCTGCCGGGTCTGAAGAGATCAGAGAACCCTCGGAGTTTTTTCCGAGGGTTCTCTGATCATGGGCCGCGCCTACGCTGCTAGAGTTGGGACAACAACAAAGCGGGAGCGAGGTCTATGACACAGCGCTATCTCTTTCAGGCCAGCATCGGCCCGGTACAGACGTTTATCGCCAGCGCCCGCCGCACGCGCGATCTCTGGTTCGGCTCGTGGCTGCTCAGCGAGCTGAGCAAGGCCGCGGCACGGGCGGTTGTTGATCTGCAAGGGCAGCTGATCTTTCCCGCGCCCACATCTACAGACGATCTGGAGCCGGGCAGTGTATTGAATGTCGCCAATAAGATCGTCGCCACGATCGACCGGCCCCCCCCTAAGGTTGGGGGAGATGTGCAAGCGGCGGTGAAGGAGCAGCTGCACGCGCTCTGGAAAGAAGTCCGCGCGCAGATCGGCGATCTGGAGGATGACAGCGCTGCCCTGGCCCAGATCGACGCCCTGGCCGAGTGCGTCTGGGCCGCCGTACCCCTGGGCGATGACTACACCAATGCACGGGCACGGCTTGAGGCGCTGATCACCGCGCGCAAAACGACCCGCGACTTCGGCAAGGTGACATGGGGCGGCGCGCAGCCCAAATCTTCGATCAGCGGGCAGATGGAGAGCGTGATCCCGGAGGGGCATTACCCGCACCATAAGGCATCACCCGAGCAGAAGGCTGCGAAGGTCGCAGCGCTCAGGCATAACTACGGCGCCGGCCCGGCCGAGCGGCTCTCCGCCATCGATCTCCTCAAGCGCCACGGGCGCGGTCAGGAACGATTCCTCAGCACCTCGCACGTCGCCGCGCTGCCGTTCCTGGCCAGGCTACACGCGCGGGCCGGGGATACGGGTCTTCAACAGATCTGGGGCGACTATCTCGCCGAGCTGAAGCGACAGAATGTCCGTATCGAGGATCTCCCAGGCTCGCAGCAGCCGCTGATTGGAGACTGCGACGGCGCCATGCTGTTTGAGGACCGGCTGGACGCCGAGGTCGCAGATGTGGCGATCTTGCAACTGGCGAAGCAATGCCTGCGCAATTTCTTACGCGAGTGCGGCGCACACCCCAGCCCCTACTACGCCATCCTGCACGCCGATGGCGATGGTATGGGCGGGGTAATCGATCACGAGGCGTGGAAGGGGGATGAGCGACACCGTGAGATCTCGCGGCAGCTCGACGCCTTCGCGACTGAGGCAGCCAAGACGGTGAAGCAGCAGATGGGCACGCCGATCTACACCGGCGGCGACGATGTGCTGGCCCTGCTGCCGCTGCATACCGCGCTCCAGTGCGCTAAAGAGTTGGCTGAGAGATTCAAGGAGCTGATGAACGGCTTCGCCGATAAGCAAGAGCGCCACCCTACCCTCTCCGTTGGCCTGGCCGTCGTCCACCACCTGATCCCGCTAAGCGACGCGCTCGACCTGGCCCGCGATGCGGAGAAGACAGCGAAGCGGGTAAAGGTCAAAGGCCAGAACGGCAAAGTACAAGAGAAAAACGCCCTGGCGATCACCGTCAGCAAGCGCAGTGGCGGCGATACGGCGGTGTGCGGGCAGTGGGGAGCGTTCGACGCCCAGCTAAAGCAGGTTATTGAGCTGCACCGGAAGGGCTACCTCCCTGACGGCACGGCCTACGAGCTGCGCGATCTGGCCTACCGCATGGAAAACGCGCTGCCCGCCGAGGCGCTACGGCTGGAGGCGCTGCGCATCCTCAAGCGCAAGCAGATGCCCGAGGATGCGCGCAAGCAGCTTCAGGACATCCTCATCAAGCGCATACCGAACGACATGAACCGTCCCGACAAAGAACTCGCCAGCTTTGCTGACGGGCTGATCGTTGCCCGCCTCTTTGCTGACGCCAGGAATCTCGCGCTCTTGGAGGCAAACCCATGACCGTCTGGATCATCGAGCCGCGCGACCCGCTGATCGTGCGCGACGGGCGGCCCTTCGGCCCCGACCCCGGCGTGCGTGCAGTCTCGCTGGCCTTCCCCTTCCCCTCGACCACCACCGGCGCCCTGCGCTCGCAGGCTGGCAAGGATGCGCGCGGAATCTTTGATCCCTCGCAGATCGAGCGGGTCAAGCGCATCCCCGTGCGCGGCCCGCTGCTTGTCGAGTGGGACACGGACAAAGAACGATGGGATTACCTGGCCTCCGCCCCCGCCGACGCGCTGCTCTTCGAGGCTGATGAGAAGCACCCGGCGATTCGCCGCAGGCTGGCGCCGCTACCGTTAGAGGCTGAGGAGTTTACCGATCTGCCGGAGGGCCTTACCCCGGTGGGAATGCTCTGCGCTGACCCGCGCAAGCCGAAGAAGGACGCACCGGCATTCTGGCGCTGGGAGCGATTCGCGGAGTGGCTAACCAGCCCGCCCGACGAGTCGCCGATCTCGAATGACCTGGGCCACAGTGGGCCGACCCGCGAGTCGCGCATCCACATCAAGTTCAACGCGAGCCGGGGCACGAGCGAGGATGGCAAGCTCTTCGAGACCAGCGGGCTGGAGTTTACCCATGGCGGGCAGGACAGACAGACGCTCAGCGCGGCGCGCCACCTGGCCCTGGCGGTCGAGGTACGTGACGACGCGATCCCACACCCGCAGCCGGTCGACACGCTTGGCGGCGAGCGGCGCATGGCCGTGTGGCAGCGGGGCGAGCTCGATCTGCCCCTCATCCCTGCCAGCCTGGCCGAGCAGATCGCGCAGAGCGGACACTGCCGGCTCATCCTGCTCACCCCGGCCTGCTTTGAGAAGGGCTACCTTCCGGGCTGGCTACGCGAGTCACGCCACGGCCTCACCCCGCAACTGGTCGCCGCCGCTGTCGGCCGGCCGCAGGTGGTGTCGGGCTGGGACTATGAGCAGAAACGACCCAAGCCTACCCGCCGCCTCGCCCCCGCCGGCAGCGTCTACTTTCTGAGCCTGGGGGACGACCAAGAGGCGATTCGCAAGTGGGTCGAAGCAACCTGGATGCACTGTGTCAGCGATGACGCACAGGATCAGAGCGATGGCTTTGGCCTGGCCGTGCTCGGGACGTGGGATGGCAACCCGGTGCAGATGCAAGCAGGGGAGGAAGGCAATGAGACGGCCTGATCCAGGCACACCACCGGCTGTCGCGCCGAAGACGCGCGAGGGCTATGTCACCCAGGAGCGTAGCTACAAGCTGATCACCCCGCTCTTCGGCGGCGGGGTTACACCGCAGCAGCCCGACCCGGTGACGGTCGTGCGTGCGACAAGCATCCGCGGCCAACTGCGCTTCTGGTGGCGGGCCACCCGCGGCGGGAAGTATGCCACGCCCAAGGAACTTAAAGACGCCGAGGGCAAGCTGTGGGGCACGGCGAGCGACGCCGACAGTGGTGGGCCATCGCTAGTGGAGGTGGCACTACGTAGCTGGACGCCGCTGGATCAGGTGAAGATGTTCATACCCGACACCCGAAACCCAAGACTCACGGTCGGCGAACCAAAGTCACCCTATAGCTACGTGGCTTTTCCGCTAAATGAAACCAAAGGCAGCGTGTACGAAAACATCCAGTTCACGATCTCGATCACGTTTCCTGATACGGCACAGGACAGGCTCGATGTAGAGGCCGCAGTGTGGGCTTGGGAGACCTTCGGTGGCATCGGGGGGCGCACGCGACGCGGGTTTGGTGCGCTGGAGTTGGTGCAGGTAAATGGCATTGCGCCAGATGATCGGCCGCAGGCTCGCTGTGAGGATGTCATGCGCTGGCTTCGTCAGCGGCTCGACAGCTATACAACAGGCGCCATCCTAACTATGGAATGGCCTCAGCTCGCCGCAGATACCCTGCTTGTAATTACGCAACCTAATAAAAGCCCCCTGGAGTGCTGGAAGGTTCTGATCAAGCAGCTGCGCGAGTTCAGGAATCGCCAGGCCAATAAGTGGCCGGATGCTGACTCGGTGCGCCGGATCGCGGGCCAGTCATATAAGGGCAAATCTGCTATCCCTGCTGGCCACAACATCTTTCCGCGTGCAGTGTTTGGCCTGCCGATCATCTTCCACTTTAAAGACAATAATCGAGGCAATCCCGACGATGCGACTCTTCAGGGCGCAGCCCACGAGCGTCTGGCCAGCCCGCTCATCTTGCGACCCCTGGCCTGCGCTGGCGGGCGCTATGTCGGCATGGCGCTTGTGCTGAATGGGCCAAAGACTCCCCCTGACGGTCTCAAGCTCAAAGGGTATACACCACACGACCCTCTAACGATAAAGCTGACGGATGAGGAGGCAAAGCCAATTCAGTCGCTCAACGGCAAGACCAATGTGCTACGCGCCTTCCTCGACTACCTTGAAGGAGCGTCGAAGCCATGACCACTCACATGCTCTTCACCCACGCCCTCTCGCCGCTGCACCCAGGCACGGGCCAGGGCACGGGCGTGATCGACCTGCCGATCGCCCGCGAGAAGGCCACCGGCCTGCCCTACCTGCCGGGCTCCTCGCTCAAGGGTACGCTCAGGAGCGCCTGCCCCGACGATCAACGGGTTGCAATCTTCGGCCCAGACACCAACGCGGCCCACGAGCACGCCGGGGCGGTGGTCTTCGCCGACCAGCGCCTATTGCTGCTGCCCATCCGCTCGCTGGCCGGCACCTTCGCCTGGGTCACCTCGCCCTACGTGCTGCGCCGCTTCGCGCGCGACGCGGGCCTCGCTGGGATGAAGAAGCTACCCGGCGATATTGACAACCCGACTGACGAGCAAATCTGCCTGGTGACTGAAAGCTCGCAGCTGCGCGTCAGCGGCGACGCAGTCTACCTAGAAGACCTCGACCTGGAGGCGACTAGCGACCAGAGGGCAACAGCGTGGGCCGACTGGCTGGCCCCGCACATCTTCGCCGACGGCGTCTGGCAGCTGCTGCTCAAGCAGCGCCTCTGCGTCGTCCACGACAACCTGCTGGGCTTCCTGCTCAACACGGCAACCGAGATCACCGCGCGGGTCAAGCTGGAAGAGCAAAGCAAAACTGTCAAAAAGGGTGGTCTCTGGTACGAAGAGGCGCTGCCTACCGAGACCGTCCTGGCCGGCCCGCTGATGATCATGCCCAATGACAAGACCAACCTGCCTCCCGACAAGATCGCCGAGATCATCGGCACCTGCGCCAAGAAGCCGCTCCAGCTCGGCGGCAAGATGACCGTCGGGCGTGGGCTTTGCCGGGTCAGCCTGAGGGAGGCCTAGCTATGCACACGCGCGAACAGAGGTACGCCCAGGATGTCTACAAGCGAGTCTGCGCGATCAAGGATGCGGGCGACACAGACATTGACCGCAAGAAGTACGGCGGCATGGCCCACAAGCTGCCGATCCTCATCCGCACTGCCGGCCTGGCTCAGGCGCTGACATTTGTCGAGGCGCGCGGCGACAAATCCGGCTCACAATGTCGGTTGCTTCATGATTTAGGGGCAACAGTTGGCTACAACGGCAATCTAGCGGCAGAAGCGCGCAACGCTGAGCTTGCCAAATATATGCGCCTGACCCAGCAGGTGCTCGACGCACTACTCTGGTACAAGCGCTTCGCGCAGTCGGTGCTGGGCGTCGAGTCGGGCCAGGATGAGAAGGATGGCCGCGATGATTGAATCACGTCGCCACAAGTTCAGCGGCCTGAAATCTGATCAGGCAAGCCATACCGGCCTCTGGCTTGATCGCTACCTAGCGAAGCAAATCCAGCGTGGCGAGAAGCTCGAACCGAAAGAGGAGAAACCGCTGGTGACGGTAATGAGCCAGGCAGCCACACTGCCGCTACCCGATCCTTACCAGAGTTTCTTCACCCGCTGGGAGCAAGCCCTCGCCACCCTCGGCGCGCAGTGTCGGATGGCGCAGGTGCTCGGGCGCATGGTCGTCGGGCTGGGCGACGAGAGTGTGCTGGAGACCTCGGTGGCCCTGCACCATACCTACGGCGTGCCCTACATCCCGGGCAGCGCGCTCAAGGGTATGGCGGCGCGCTACGTCCGAGATCGACTGGACGATACCCACTGGGGGCACTGGGAAGGCGAGGGCGACCGCAAGATATGGGTCGCCGGGCCCGGCTACCGCGTCATCTTCGGCGACACCACCAGCGCCGGGTACATCACCTTCTTTGACGCGCTGTATGTGGCAGAAAGCGGCCACAAAAATGATCAGGGCAAACATCAGGCGCTCTGGCCCGACGTGATCACTGTCCACCACCCCGGCTACTATCAAGGGAAGGGCGCGCCCGCCGACTGGGATAGCCCCACGCCGATACCGTTTCTCAGCGCCACCGGCAGCTACCTGGTCGCCCTGAGTGGCTCGGAGCGCTGGCTCGACGCCACCTTCGACATCCTGGGCCACGCCCTGCGCGAGCTGGGTATAGGGGCGAAGACCAGCAGCGGGTATGGGCGGATGGAGCTAGAGGAGAAGCTCGTTGACCCCATTCAAACCTACGTACAGGATCTACAAGAGCGGATCGCCACCCTCTCGATAGGGCGCGTCACCAACGACATCAATAAGTTCTACCAAGAATGGATACAGCTTGAGGCATCGCTACTGATGCGCCAGCGTATTGCCCAGGCGATCCTGGATAAGGTCGCGCAAGCAGATCGGGTCAAGGCATCAGCGGAGAAGTCATGGTATCGCAACCTCATTGCATGTGTTTCCGAGAAAGGGGGTCAGTAGCTTATGCCAACCAAAGCGATCACCTTTCTCGGCTACACAGCGCCAGATCGGCCCTACCGCGAGACCACCTATGTCTGGGAAAGCCACGCATGCACGACGCCATTTATGGCTGAGGCGACCGCCCATTTCTTCCGCCCTGACCAGCTTCTTGTGCTCGTCACAGCAGAAGCGCGCGCGCAAAACTTCGCCGATCTGGAGCGCCGCATCGGAGATCAGTTCCCGCTGCATCCGGTGGATATTCCTTCAGGCCGTAGCGAAGATGAGCTATGGATCATGTTTGATGCAATTGCCAGCGCTATCGAACCGAGCGATCATATCATCTTCGACATCACGAATGGCTTCCGCTCATTGCCAGTCTTGGCCGTCCTGGCGGCATCCTATGTGAGGCTCGTGCGTGATGCGACGGTGGATCGTGTGGTCTACGGTGCCTATGATGCTGCAACAGCAGGCCAGACCCCAGTTTTTGATCTGACGCCATTTGTGCAACTGCTCGACTGGACAACAGCGGCAGACCGATTCATCCGCGATGGTGACTCACGTGATCTGGCCGATCTGATCCGCAAGGGAATGCCGCCAGGTGCGGCAATGCGCGATGACCAGAACGCGCGTGAGTTAGGCAAAGCTCTGAAGCAGGCTGCTAACGCGATGGAGCAAATATCTCGCGCACTGCGAATGACCAGGCCACTAGAAACAATGTCGGCTGGTGCTGCTCTTGCCGATGCACTGGCTTCAGAACAGCCCAGCAAAGCCCGACCCTTCAGGCTGCTCGCAGAGCGTGTCAGAGCAACCTATGCCCCCTTTGCTATCCGTGAGCCTGATGCTGTAGAGCTGTTACCGGTAAACCTATACGTACAGCTTGAGCTAATCGATTGGTATTGTAGCAAAGACCAGATTGTGCAGGCTATCACGCTTGCACGTGAGTGGATCATTTCTCTCCTCTGCCAACAGACAGATAGCGCGCTCATGGATCGAGATGGTGCACGAACACCGATCGAGCATGCCTTGAATCGCCTGGCACGTACCGGGAGTGGCACGATCGTACAGAATGCTCTTGAGTCAGCAATACAAGCTCTGCGACATTCAGAAGAGACATTAAGAACCTGGAACCGGCTCACAGAGCTACGGAACGATGTCGCTCACGCTGGCATGCGTGCGAACCCTCGTACAGCACAGCAACTCGTTAACGATTTCACACGACTGCTGCCAGATCTGCGCCGAATAGCCAGCCAGTTCGATTGGTTCCCTACGAGGTGAGGCGCCTATGCTCCTGCTCAACTTCGCCCATCCGCTCACCACCATTCAGCGTGAGCAGATCGCCAGGCTGCTTGGTACGATACCGGAGGAGCGCGACATCCCGGTGCAGATCAACCAGGCGCAACCTCTGGCGTCTCAGATTGTCACGCTGGCTAATGCAGCGGGTCTGTCGCCCACAGAGTGGCAGACGACGCCGCTGGTGATCAACCCGCCTGGGCTGGCCATTGTGACGGCCCTGCTGCTCGCCGAGTTGCATGGACGCAGTGGTGGCTTCCCAACGATGATTCGTATCCGGCCAATTCCTGAGCGCACACCCACCACCTACGAGGTGGCCGAGGTAATCAATCTGCAAGCGGTTCGCGAGGCAGGGCGCATTCGTAGGTAAGGGGCGAGAAAGCTTCTGCGATATCGCCGCCGGCCACGTCGCCCACGCTGACATCGCCTAGCTATAGTCCTTCAGATAATGTTTCTGCTAGGCCACTTTGCGCGAGCAATGGGCCGTCACCTCAAGATGGGAACCCATGAGCTGGCGGACAGCAG
>JAAXUL010000726.1 GCA_013336035.1 Chloroflexales bacterium | reverse complement strand
CGTCGGCAGTGAGGTGGATATGATACTTCTTGTTCACGGCTGGCTCCTGAGCGACAGACCTGCGTGTCTATCGCTCAGGATAGCCGATGTCGCTCAACCCTTCAAGAATGCTCGGACGGAGTACTAGCGTGTCGGCGGCAGCGGCTGGGGCAGGGTTGGCGGCAGCGGCACCGCCGGGCTCGTCGGCCCTGGCGGCGGGCCCTGGTCGGGCGGGGGCGGGGCCGCCGTGGGCTCCGCGGGCGGCTGGGTCGGCGCGGGCGCGGTCTGCGGCGCCGTGTCGGGGGCCCGGACGCCCAGGACGATCGTTGTGCCGGGGAGGATCCAGTCGCCCGCCAGGGGCAGGCTGCTCACCACCGCGTAGGGCGCGTACTGGTCGTACTCGGCGCCGAGCCGCGCGCGGTCCTGGTAGTCCACATAGACCAGCCCAGGCCCTACGCCCAGCGTCGCCAGCAGCTCGCGGGCCTGGTTCTCGCCGAGGCGCTTGAGGTCGGGCATCAGGATGGCCCCCGCCACGGGCGGCTTCGGCACCGGCGGCTCGAACAGCTCGGGCGTGCAGACGGGCAGCGTGGCGAGGTTCAGGCCGGGGTCTACCGCGCCCCCCGCCCACTGGTAGCGCACGCGCATCGAGGGGTCGGGCGGCGGCGTCTTCCACAGGTAGACTGTGCGCTTCAGCCCCTCGGGGTAGGTCGCCCCCTCGGCGGGCAGGCAGTAGCGCGCGGCGGCGCTCGGCCCAGGCTCCTCGGCGCCCGCCTGATCGCCCTTGGCGGGCCCCCGCACCACGAGCGTGCCGTCGCGGGTCCACTCGTCCTCGGCGGGGATGCGCACAACGGTGGCCTGCGTGAAGGCCTGGCATGGCACTTTCGTCGTGGCCAGCCGCGCGTCGAGGGCCGCGCCCGTATCGAGGCCGACCGTGGTGGTCAGCGTCGAGGTGAGCGTCGAGGTGAGCATCGAGGTGAGCATCGCCCGGGTGAACAGCTCCTCCTTGTAGCCGCCGAAGGGGCCAGGCAACGAGCAGATCGGGCGTCGCTGCACCCCGGCGCCATCGGGCAGCTTGAACTCGGTGGGGATCACGCCGTCGGGGTAGGGGGCGGCGAAGAGCTCCCGGTAGCGCGGCTGCTCCTTGATCCAGACGAAGATCTCCTCCATGACATTGCGCCAGATGATGCCGCCGCCCGTCAGGCTCTCGACCTTTGCCGTGGGCTCGTTATTGTTATTGCCCGTCCAGACGCCGACGGTGACGAAGGGGGTGTAGCCGGCTGCCCAGGCGTCGCGCCAGTCATTGGTCGTGCCGGTCTTCACGGCGGCGGGCAGCGAGAGCTTGAGCGGGCTGCCCAGCCCCCACACCGCCTGGCGGGCGCGGTCGTCGCTGAGCATATCAGAGATGATCCCGACCAGGCCAGGCTCTACCGCCTGTTGCCCGGGGCCTGGGCTGAACGAATCGATCAGCCGGCCGTTCGCGTCGCTGATCTCTAGCACCGAGACGGGCGGGTAGTAGCGGCCCCCGCTGGCCAGGGTGTTATAGGCCGTGGTCAGCTCGAGGGGCGTGACCTCGCCGCCGCCGAGGGTCAGCGACAGGCCGTAGAAGTCGCGGCCGCGCTTGAGGCCCTGCTTGATGCCGACCCGGTCGAGCAGGCCCAACGTATTGTCGATCCCGGCGAACCTGAGCGCCTTGACGGCCGGGATATTGAGCGAGTTGGCGAGCGCGGTGCGGATGCGGACCGGCCCGTTGAAGCGCCCGTTATAGTTGAGCGGCGTGTACCACTCGCCGCTGGCCGAGCCGACCGGGAAGTCGGTGGGCACATCCCAGAGCACCGTCTCGGGGGTCATGCCCTGCTCCATCGCCGCCAGGTAGGTGAAGGGCTTGAGCGCCGAGCCGGGCTGGCGCTCGCGGGTGGCCACATTGACCTGCCCATCGATCACGTTGCCGCTCTCGCCGCGGGTGGTGGTGGCCCCGACGGCGTTATAGTCGATGCTGCCGACCATCGCCAGCACCTGGCCGGTGTTCGGCTGCATCACCACCACGGCGGCATTGTGGATGTTGCGCTCCTGCAGCTCGTTGATCCGGTCGTAGGCCTTCTGCTGGACCATACGCTGCAGCCCGAGATCGAGCGTGGTGGTGATGCGCAGGCCGCCGCCGAAGAGCGCCTGCTGGCCGTAGCGCTCCTGGACGAGGTCGCGCACATAGAAGACGAAGTGGGGCGCGTTGAGCGGCACCTCCTGCGCCGCGAAGCGCAGCGGCTCGGCGATCGCGGCGCGGGCCTGGGCCTCGCTGATGTAGCCCTCCTCGACCATGCGCCGCAGCACCGCCACCTGGCGCCAGCGCGGCGCCGGGATCTGCGCCGGCAGGGCGTAGCCCTCGTCGAGCCAGCCGGCGCCAAGGCGTATGCCGGGCAGGTAGCCGCCCTGCTCGTCACGCTCGAGATAGTTGATCGGGTTGTAGACGCTGGGCAGCTGGGGCAGGCCCGCCAGCAGCGAGGCCTGGTTGAGGCTGAGCTTGTCGGCGCCGATGCCGAAGTAGGTCTCGCTGGCGGCCTGGATGCCGTAGGCCAGGTTGCCGTAGAAGTTCTCGTTGAGGTACAGCCCGAGGATCTGCTCCTTGCTGTAGAGCTTGTCGAGCTCCTGGGCGAGGATGATCTCTTTGAGCTTGCGCTCGTAGCGCCGCTCGGGCGAGCGCTCCTCGTCGGTGAGGACGCTATTCTTGATCACCTGCTGGGTGATCGTCGAGGCGCCGCCGGTCTCCTCGCCGGCCTGCAGGCTGTTGAGCAAGGTGCGGGCGATGCCGGTGAGGTCGATGCCAGAGTTGCTGAAGAAAGTCTTGTCCTCGACCGCGACCGTGGCGCTGATCAGCAGTGGCTCGATCTTATTGAAGGCGACGTTGGTGCGTCTGCCGGCGTCGAAGAACTCGTAGAGCAGGACGCCGTTGCGGTCGTAGATGCGCGAGCTCTGGAATAGGCTGCGGCTGCCGAGCGCGTCGAGGCGCGGCTTGAGGCTCGCCGCCGTGCCGGCGTAGACAGCGTAGACCACGGCGATCACCAGTAGTGCGCTGGCCAGGGCGCCGAGGCCGATCACGGCGAGCAGGCGGCCCGCAAGGCGTGGCACCCGCGGCCCAGCCACGGGCCCCCGGCGCCCTCGCAGCAGGCCGGGGAAGGCAGGCCGGCGCGGCACCTTGTGGCCGCCGTAGGTTCTGCGGGCGTAGCGGTCTTTCTGCATCTGTCTCTTAGCTCGATCCTAATAGCATGTGGTAAAACCGCCCAAGTATAGCATGGGCCCTCTGAGCCCGGCCTGACGTAGCGGTGATGGCGGGCAACCGGTCCGCCCGGCGACCTAGGCATATGTCGCCCGTGTGGAATATCCGCACTGGCGAGTCGTTACATTATAATGCGGAGATCAAGCGCCCTATGCTACAATACCGGCAGGCGTCCCCATTGCTGGTATGTCGTTGCTTTCTCATGCTCAGATCGCTTCTCAATCAGCGCCTCGGACGCTATTTTATCAAAGAGCTCCTGGGCCGGGGTGGGATGGCGGCGGTCTATCGCGCCGCCGATACCGTGCTGCAGCGCGATATTGCCCTCAAGGTCCTCTACCCCCAGTACAGCGACGATGCCTCGCTGATCGAGCGCTTCAAGCGCGAGGCCGTGACGGCCGCCTCCCTCGAGCACCCCAGCATCGTGCCGGTCTACGATGTGGGCGAGCAGGACGGCATGGCCTACATCGCGATGAAGCTCCTGAGCGGGCGCACGTTGCAGGATCGTCTACAGGAGGCCGGCTCGATCCGCCTTGAGGAGCTGATCGCCGTGCTGACGCCTGTGGCCGCTGCCCTCGACTATGCCCATGGGCGGGGTGTGATCCACCGTGATATCAAGCCCGGTAATATCTTCCTCAGCCAGGAGGTCGACGGCGCCCACCCGCTGCTGACCGACTTCGGGATCGCCAAGCAGCTCGACACGCCCGGCCTCACCACCACGGGGGCTCTGATCGGCACCCCCGACTATATGGCGCCCGAGCAGATCGCTGGCCGCCCTATAGACGCCCGGGTCGATGTGTACGCCCTCGGGATGCTGGCCTTCCGCAGCCTCACCGGGCGGCGCGCCTTCGAGGGCTCGACCCAGGATGTGCTGCTCGGCCACCTCTACGGTCATGCCCCGCTGGTCTCTGAGCTAAACCCGGCCGTGCCGCCCGGCATCGACGATGTGGTCGCTGGCGCGATCGCCGCCGACCCCGCCGACCGCTTCCCCTCGGCGGGCGCCTTCGTCGCGGCACTGCGCCAGGTGGCTCACGGCGCCACGGTGGCCACCGCGATCGGCGCGGCACGCGCGGGCGCTGCGGCGCGCACAGGCGCGGGTGCGGGCGCCACCTCCCCGACCTCCAGCGTTGCTACGCCGCCCCCAGTAACGTCACCGCCGCGGGTATTTGCGCCGCCCACAGCCCCTGCTCCATCGCCGCGGACGACCGCTCAGCAGGCCGGCGCGCGATCGCCGAACGTCGCGCCGCCCCATGGTGAGATCATCGCCCCCCCCAGGCGCGGCGGGGCAGGGCCGTGGCTTCTGTCGGTGGCCCTGGCCCTGGTCGCTGGCGGCCTGGCGGTCGCCCTCGCCTTCGCGATCAGAAGCCAGAGCGGCACGGGCGGCGGCACGCCCGCGCCGCCACCGCC
>JAAXUL010000725.1 GCA_013336035.1 Chloroflexales bacterium | reverse complement strand
TAGGCAGGCCCGGGCGACCGGGTGGCCGGGGCTATCGAACGGGCCGGCGGCGTGGATGGCGAGGTAGGCCCCGCCCAGGGCCGCGCGCAGATCGTCGGGGCTGCGCAGATCGCAGCGGACGCAGCGCGCGCCGATCTGGCGGGCGAGCGCGGACCCGTGGGCCGGGTTGCGGCCGGCGATCAGCAGCTCGACGTCGCTGAGCCGGGCGATCTGGGCGGCGATGATGCGGCCGAAGACGCCGTAGCCGCCGAGGATGACCACACGACGCTGGGGCATACGCTCACCTCGTGAACCAGCGCCGGATCAGCTCGACCTGCACCTGGTAGCCGCCGCCGCAGACGTCAACCAGCTCGCGGCGCAGCAGCTGGCTGAGGGCGTGGTCGAGATCGGCCACCTGCGGCGACGGAGCGGGCGCCACGACCGCGCCCTCGCCCGCCGCGGCGATCTGGCGCAGCAGCGCCTGGCCGTCCGCGTCGAGCTGGTTGTGGGCGATGTCGGCGAAGAACATATCGCCGCTGTCGAGGGCCGGCCCCACCGCCGCCTCGACGTCGGCGACCTCGGCCATGCGGCGCTGCCCGGGCGGCTGGTCGTTCTTGTGCGCGACGATCTCGTTGCAGAGCAGCTGCACCAGGAACGGGTGGCCGCGCGTGAGCGCAAGCACGCGCCGGCTGGCCTCGGGCGTGTAGCGCAGCTCGAAGTCCTTGACCGGCTGCTCGATCAGCTTGCGGGCCTCGTCGGGGCTCAGGTAGCCGATCCGCACCACCTGGGCGTTGATCAGGTAGCTCGACCAGCGGCGGAACTCGCTCAGGCCGTGGGAGCCCGAGAGCAGGACCTTGAGGCGCGGGCGGTGCTGGATGATATGCCGCAGCATCCCCAGGATGCCCTCCTCGTCGAAGCGGCCCCGCTGGATCGCGCGGTCCAGGACCTCGAACTCGTCGAGGATGAGCAGCCCGGTGCCGTTGCCCACCAGGCGCTCGACGTTCACTAGCCACTCGTCGAAGACGATGAAGGGGTCGCGCTCGACGGTCGCGCGGCTGAGCTCGGGCAGGGCGAGGCCGCGCTGGCGCATGGCCGAGTCGCCCATGCTCTTCGCGAGGTAGTAGAGCAGGCCCGCCTCGTTGCTGGCCTGGGTGGCCGGCCCCTGTAGATCGACGAAGAGCGGGACGACGGTGCTGGGCAGCAGGCGCCCCAGGTTGTTGAGCAGCGAGGTCTTGCCCATGCGCCGCTGGCCGTAGAGCAGCAGCGGCGGGCGGCGGCGGTCGAGCAGCAGCTGCTCGATGCGCGCGCTGATGTCGGTCCGCCCGACAAAGATCTCTTGCTCGGCCGAGAGCGGGACGCCGATCACATAGGGGCTGTCGATCTCCTGGCGCTGCTCGGCCTCGGCGGCGAGGTCGCGGGCGTGGGCGACGACGATCTCGCGCCAGTGGGCGGCGATGGGGCGGAAGCGCAGCACATAGCGCTCGGAGCTGCGGGTCAGCTCGCGCAGCAGCCCGTCGAGGCGCTCCTCGACGGCGTTGAGCGCCAGGCGGCGGGCGTAGGCGCGCTCTTGCTCGAGGGCCGCCGCCACATCCTGGCTGATGCGGTTGAACGAGCGGAGCAGCGCGCTGGCCGGGCCCTCGAGCTCGCCCGCCGCGAGGGCATTGTGGGCCGCGCCGATCTGCTCGACGCTGCCGCACTGCTCGAGGGCGCCGGCGTCGAGCTCGATCTGGGCCGCGCGGGCCGCCCAGCGCTGCGAGCGGCTGTTCGCGAGGTACTCGATCGCCAGGCGCCCCTCGGCCGGGTTGCGCCGGGCCACCAGCACGACGTGCTCGTCGAGCCCCGGCCACGGCAGCCGCTGGTGCTCGTTCCAGAAGGCGGCGTGGTGGCGCAGGAAGGCGGGGCGATCGGGCGCGCGCCCGAAGTCGAGGCGCAGCAGCAGCAGGTTCAAGGCGACTAGCGGCGGGAAGAAGGCCAGGGGCAGCCACAGGTGGACCGTCAGGCCGAGCAGTGTGGTGACGACGCCGAGCCAGATCACAGCTAGATTGTCTGGCTGTGACGCGAGGCCAACCAGCGTCCAGAAGCCCCCGGCGCTAATGGAGCCGGCGATGGCGCCTGCCCACGGCCCGGCGATGCGCCGCGCGATCACGAGCGGCAGCCCGAAGACAGAGGCGGTCACCAGGCTGAACACAGCGCTACCCGCGATCCCATAGGCGATCGCGAACGCTGGCGTTGGCTTGTCGGCCAGCGGGTAAATGAAGATTGCGCCGATGATGAGCGCAAAGCCTATGATCCCCGGCACTGAATAGAAGCCGACGAGCCGCGACCGCCCGCTCCGGATCAGTCCGCTGATGACGCCAACTAGCGCGCCGGCCATCCCTGCCAGGGTGCCGACGACGAGGAAGTCGGTGCTGTTCCCCTTGAGGATCTGGAACAGTCTGGTCGAGAGCGAGGCCGCGCTAATTACAACCGCGCCCACGAGGATGCCGGCGAGCAGGCCGCCAAGCCGGCGCGTGACGGTGTACGGGAAGTGATTGCCGGGGTAGACAGTCTGTGTGGTATCGAGGTTGGCGGCCATGCCATAGATGACGCTGCTGACGATAAGGCCGAGGTAGGCGGCGCCATTCGGCTCTTTCCCATTCACGCCTATCGCCAGTCCGTCAGCGATACCATGGGCGGCGGCAGTCGTCAGGTTCCCCGTAAGGGCGAAGCCCACGCCGAAGGCCGCGCCGCCGAGGATGGCGACCGCCGTGCCCACCGCTACCCCGCCCACCACGCTGGCGGGGAGGCCGGCCACCACGCCGAGGGCAAGCGCGAAGGTCATCCCGAAGACCACCGTGGGGAGGGGCTGCCCGCTCGCCACGAGGACGAGGCCGACCAGGATGGCGCCCAGTGTGGGCAGCACCAGGCAGAGCTGCACGAGGAGCCGGGCTATCGCGGGGGTGCGCCACGGCGCCGCGCTCAGGT
This sequence comes from Chloroflexales bacterium, assembly GCA_013336035.1. Taxonomy (GTDB): domain Bacteria; phylum Chloroflexota; class Chloroflexia; order Chloroflexales; family Chloroflexaceae; genus CAIWXH01. The sequence continues at coordinate 1,708 of JAAXUL010000725.1, read as the reverse complement.
CGATGAGCGCGAAATCCGGCCCGAGCGCGGGGTCGATGCGGGCGACATAGTTGCGCCAGGCCGATGGGCGGACGAACAGCCAGAAGTGCAGGTGCAGGCTGCCGAGCAGTAGGTTGGGGTGCTGCAGCGGCGCGTCGGTGTAGGCGTTTGGCTTCCAGCGTGTCATGGCAGCACCGCGTAGGGCTCGATCTGGCAGAGGGCCTCGGCCCGCCAGCTGTCGTCGTCCACCCCGGCGTCGAGGCTGCCGAGGCGCTCGCGGCAGAGCGTCTGGAGGATCACCGGCCAGCCGCGGCTGTGCTCGCTGATCCAGGCGATGTCGCGCTCGGGGAACGGGCGGGGCGAGGCGGCGATCAGCTCGTGGGCCTCCTGCTCGCTGAATGGGCCGAGGTTCGCGGTGTAGCCGAAGATGTTGAAGAAGGGCGAGCTGTGGCCGGTGTCGTGGGCGAGCCGGACCGGCGAGATGTGCGAGGTAAGGACGAAGCCGAGCCTGCCGCCGAGCTGCGGGCCCAGCGAGCGCAGGCTCTCCCACAGCTCGTCGTTCAGCTCGGGGTAGCGCTGGAGCGCGCTGCCGATCTCGTCGAGGAGCATGACCGTCGGCTGGCGCACGCCGCTCCCCATCACGTCGAGGAAGCGGTCGAGGGTGCAGGGCTCGGGGGCCGGCAGGCCCAGGCAGCTCAGGGTGTAGCGCAGCAGGCCCTCGCGGTGCCCGAGGCGCGCATCCTGGAAGTCGATCAGCACCCAGCGGTAGCGGGCCGCCTCGGGCAGCCAGTCGTGCCGCTGTCCGGGGCGCAGCTGGGCGGGGGGCGTCGCCGTGATGGCGCGCACATAGTGCAGCAGCGAGGTCTTGCCGCTGCGGCGCGGCCCGATGATGGCGGCGTTCTGTAGCGGGAGCCGCCGGAGCAGGTCGAAGATGCGCCGGACGATCGGGCCGCGGCCGAAGAATGAGCGGGGGTGGGTGATCGGCGGCCCGGCGACGAACGGCGCGGGCGCGCAGGCCTCATCCGGCTCAGCGGGGGCGGGCGCGCCGGCTCCGACGCTGCGCTCAGCCAGGCCAGCAGCGTCGCGCGTGTCCTCGACTCTGGCCAGGGCCGCTGGGCGGGCCGCGGGTTGGCCGTAGCTGGCCTCGGGGCGCAGCAGGTCGCAGACCGGCAGCGGGTGCGGGTGCCTTCCGTGGCTCAGGAAGCGCTCGAGCCAGTGGCGGCTAAGGTCGGTGCGGCGCATAATCTCGCGGGCCAGGGCCTCGACCTCCTGGTGGCGGAGCGGGACATTGCCTTTGCGCCAGTGCTCGATGGCGGACCCGCCGCTCTCGCGGCCGATCGCATAGCCAAGCTCGTCCTGCACTATCTGGATCGACTTCCCGTGCTTGCCTTCGAGCGAACGGATGCGGTAGACCGCCTCGGTGAGCAGCGCGCCGAACTCGTGCGAGGGGGGCATACTAGCGCTCCTGCGTGGTTGGTCCAGGGCGATCAGACCTGGCGTCCCCAGTATGGGGCCAATGAGCTCCGAAGAAGCCGCCGGCCGCTCCGACTTTGCGGAGGCCTAAAGATACCCCCGCTCGGCGCAGGCGGCGAGGAAGCGCTGGTAGCCCTCCTCGTAGCGGCCGGCGTACGAGGGCCGCGGCTCTATGCTGGCGCTGGTGCGCGCCATCGCCGCGGTGGCGCTGTCGAGGTCCGGGTGTAGGCTCGCGGCGGCGGCGAGCACGGCCGCG
>JAAXUL010000724.1 GCA_013336035.1 Chloroflexales bacterium | reverse complement strand
AGGTCAGCGGCCTGAGCCGGGCCGAGCAGGCCCATGTGCGGAACGAGAAGATCGGCTTTGTCTTCCAGAATTTCAACCTGCTGCCGCGCCTGAGCGCGCAGAAGAATGTGGAGCTGCCCATGGTCTACGGGCGCGTCGGCGCCGGCGAGCGCGCCCAGCGCGCCCGCGCGGCCCTGGAGGCGGTCGGCCTGGGCAGCAAGCTGGACAGCCTGCCCAGCACGCTCTCGGGCGGCCAGAAACAGCGCGTCGCCATCGCCCGCTCGATGGTCCGCAGCCCGGAGCTGCTGGCCGACGAGCCCACCGGCGCCCTCGACACGCGCACCGGCATCGAGATTATGGACATCTTCCGCCAGTTCAACCGCGAGCAGGGCCGCACGATCGTCGTCGTCACCCACGACCCCGCGATCGGTCGGCAGATGGACCGGGTGATCGGCCTGCGCGACGGCCGCCTCGCCGACAACATCCTCCAGGACAACGATGGCATCGCGGTCTATGCGCAGCGTGACAACACCCTGAAGGTGGCCGCCTGATGTTCAAAGAGCAAGTGCTGATGGCCCTCGACAGCCTGCGGGCGAACAAGTTTCGCTCTCTGCTGACGATGCTCGGGATTATTATCGGCGCGGGCACCCTGGTGGCCGTGCTCTCGCTGGGCAACGCGCTCCAGGGCCAGGTCTTTGAGCAGTTTATCGACCTGGGCACCCGGCGGATCGCCGTCGGCCCGGGCGACCCCAAGGCCAAGGGCGCGCGCGATGTGCCCGGCTACGGGCTGCTCTCGGTGCAGGACTACGCGGCGCTGGAGCGGCTCGTGGCCGCGCGCCCCGACCTGTTTCGCGCCATCGCCCCCGAGGTCGCCGTGCCCACCGAGATCCGCGCCGGGACGGTCTCCATCAAGGCCCTGCTGGTCGGCACGAACGACCAGTACAAGCAGATCCAGACCGTGCCGATAGCCTCCGGGCGCTTCCTCACTCCCGCCGACGAGACGGCCGGCGCGCGGGTGGGCGTGCTCGGCTCGCAAATCGCCGAGGGCCTCTTCGGCAAGGACGTGGCCGACCAGCAGGCCGCCATCGGCCGGACGGTCGAGATCAACGGCCAGCCGATCGAGGTGATCGGGATCATCCGCGAGAACGGCGGGCCCTACGCCACCGACGGGCGCGTCTTCGCCCCGGTGAGCGCCGTGCGCCTGCGCCTCGTGGGCGACCTGGACCTGCCCGGGCACGGCCTGAAGATGACCGGCATTCTGGTCGGCCTGCAGAGCGAGCAGGTGGTGGAGTCGGCCAACCAGGCGATCACTGCCGCGCTGCGGGCGGCGCGCGGCGTGCCCGCCGACGCGATCGACGACTTCAAGCTGGATGTGCCCAACTCGGCCCTGAGCGTGCTGGGGGGCATCAACCGGGCGATCACCGGCTTCATCGCCGTGGTGGCCGGGATCAGCCTGGTAGTCGGCGGGATCGGGATCATGAACATCATGCTGGTGTCCGTCACCGAGCGCACCCGTGAGATCGGTGTGCGCAAGGCCCTGGGGGCCACCGATGGCGACGTGCTCGGCCAGTTTGTGCTGGAGGCCCTGGCGATCAGCCTGGTGGGCAGCCTGATCGGCGTGGGCGGCGCGATCGGCCTGGTGATGCTGATCAGCCTGGCGACTGGCATTGCGGCGAGCATCTCGTGGGTCGGCGTCGTGCTGGCCCTGATCTTCGCCTCGGCCATCGGGGTTGGCTTCGGCTTCTACCCGGCCCGCCGGGCGGCCATGCTTCTACCGATCGAGGCCCTGCGCTACGAGTAACCCTATGACAGATCATGAGAGACACCGAACGGATCGCGTCGGCTGGCTGCGCGCGGCGGTTCTGGGCGCAAATGACGGCATTCTCTCGACCGCCAGCCTGGTGATCGGCGTCGCGGCAGCCCAGGCGGCCAGCCACACCATTCTGGTCACCGGGGTCGCCGGATTGGTCGCCGGGGCCATGTCGATGGCGGCGGGCGAGTATGTCTCGGTCAGCTCGCAGGCCGACACCGAGCAGGCTGACCTCAGCATCGAGCAAAACGAGCTGGCGACCGACGAGGCTGGCGAGCTTGCGGAGCTGGCGCGGATCTACGAGCAGCGCGGCCTCGACTCGGCGCTGGCGCAGCAGGTCGCCGCCCAACTGACGGCGCACGGCGCCCTGGCGGCTCACGCGCGCGACGAGCTTGGTATCACGGAGGCATTCAGCGCCCGGCCCATCCAGGCGGCGCTCACCTCGGCGGGCTGCTTCGCGGTCGGCGCAGCTCTGCCGCTGCTGGCCGTGCTCCTGACGACTGGCGGGTATCTCATCCCGGCGGTCGCTGGATCGTCACTGCTCTTCCTCGCCGCGCTCGGCGGGCTGGCGGCGTTCGCCGGCGGCGCAAGCCTGACGAGCGGCGCGGTGCGGGTCACGTTTTGGGGGGCGCTCGCGATGGCGCTGACCGCCGGCATTGGGGCGCTGTTCGGGGCCGGCGTGTGATGCGGCAGAGTTGGTCATGGCGCGAACGCATAGGCGATGCTGGTGATACGGCCGCGCCAGTAGGGCCACGGCCCCGCCGGGAGCATCCACGCCACCTCGCCCTCCATCGGGACGCGCATCCCGTCGCGCAGCTCGTAGCGGCTCCAGCGGCCCTCCCAGGGGGTCGGCACGTTCACACCGTCAATCAGCGCCCCGCGCGCCTCAGCGCGCATCGATTCGATCAGGCCGTCGGCGTTGAAGCGGAACAGCAGCGTCACGCTCGTGTCGCCGTCCTGCATGGTCGCTGTGGCCGAGTGGTCGTCTACCGCCTTCCACGTCACGCCCTGGCTGGGCAGCAGCGCGGTCGGGTACCAGGCGGTCTCGGCAAACCAGCGCAGCAGCTCGCCCTGCGCCGCTTCGGGTGTGCCGCGCATATTCGCCACCGACACCAGGCCGAACAGCGACGCGTGCAGGATGCCCTCGCCGCCGATGTAGGCGTCATGCACACGCGCCGGTAGGCCCGGCATCACGGCGATGCGCGCCTCCCAGTCAAAGCCCGGCCGCTGCGTGATCGCGCGCTGGGTCGAGGTGAACGGCTTCCACTGCGGTTCAGTCAGGCTCATGTTGAAGGTGCCGGTGTGCTCCAGGGTGACGGCCCTGACCATTGGCTGCCCGTCAGTGAGGGCGGCGCGAAAGTAGCGCTGCACCGGCGCCGGGAGGCCGATCAGCTCGCTCGCCTGATAGACCGTCGGCCGCATTGGCAGGCGGCCCGCCTCGAGCCGGGCGTGCATGGCGTTCGTTTCCGACTGCCAGCGATACGCGCCGTAGGCGAGGGCGGCGGCAATGCTGGCCGCCAGCCCGAGGGTGAGCCAAAGAAATTTCTTCCACATAGTGATCCTCTTCAATGACTGCTGGTTCAATATTCTGCATCGAGGTCTCCAAATCCTTTGGTTGTGACTGAACGAGTGTGGGGCGGCACTCTCAGAAGCCCAAGCCCTCGGGCTTGGGAGCCGTCACTTCGACGCAACGGTGCTGTCGATGCGGACGGAGGCAGTCATATTCCAGCGCAGGCGCTCGTCCCAGCTGGTGGGCTTGACGACGACGGTGTAGACGATGTCGCCCTGGCGGTTCTGGCCGAGGGGCTTGATCTCGGCCACGGTACCGGGCAGCTCGAAGCCCGGGATGGCGTCGAAGGTGATCGTGACCGTGTCGCTCTCGCGGACGCGAACCACGCTCAGCTCGGTCAGATCCTCAGTCTTGATCTCCCAGCTGCTCAGGTCGGCCAGGACGATGGCGGCGCTCTCGGTGCCGGGGATCTCGCCGACCTTGAGGTTCACCTCGGCGACGGTACCGTCGATGGGCGCGCTGAGGGTGGCCTTCTCGAGGGCGAGCTGGGCCTGCTTGAGGCTAACCTCGGCGCCCCTGACGCGGGCAGCCTGGGCGGCCAGGGTGGCGTCGGTCGGGCCGGACTGAACCTCGGCCAGCTTGGCCTCGGCGGCCGAGACGCCGGCCTGGGCGGCGGCCACATTGCCCTCGCGCTCGCCGCCGGTCAGCTGGGCGAGACGCGCCTCGGCGGCGGCCACCTGGGCGCGGGCAGCGGCGCGGCGATCGGCGTCGGCGGGCGAGAGCAGCAGGGCAAGGCGGGCCTCGGCGTCGCGCACCTGGGCTTCGGCCGACTGGATGCCGGATGTCTCGGCCTGGCCGGCCTGCTCGAGGGCCAGCTGGGCCTGGGCCAGGTCCTGCTCGGCGTTCTCGACGCCGCGCTGGGCGGCGGCCTCGGCATCCTGGCGGGCCTGGGGCAGATCACCCGGCATCTGCTCGAGTTCCTTATTCTCCCAGTAGATGCGGCTGTACTCGTCCTGGGCGTTGCGCAGGGCGTTGGCGGCCTTCGTCACGCCCAGCTCGGCGTTGAGCTTGGCCTGGGCGAGGGCGGTGCGCTGCGACTGGAGCCCGGCGCGGGCCTGGTCGACGACGGCCTGGGACGATTGGACCTCGGTGGTCTTGGCGCCGGCCTCGAGCTGGGACAGGGCCGCCTTCGCGCTCTTAAGCTCAGCGCGGGCGGCGGCGAGGTCGGCCTGGGTGACGCTGGCCTGGGTCGACTGGAGGCCACCCTGGGCGCGGGCGATCTCGGCCTGGGCGGCGGCGACCTGCTCGGGGGTGGCGCCTTCGAGCAGCTGATCATAGTCGGCCTGGGCCTGCT
>JAAXUL010000116.1 GCA_013336035.1 Chloroflexales bacterium | reverse complement strand
GCCGGCAGGTCGAGGTGCTGCTCACCAATCTGCTGGCCCGCCAGGCCTGGTTCGCCCTGCGGCTCTACCGCTTCGAGCCGGCCTGGGCGCTCTTCCAGTGGAGCATCGAGCTGATCGAGCGCCTTGGCCCCTCCCGCGAGACCCTGGTGGCCGAGCTGCTGGCCAACAACCCCACCGCGACGGGCGGGCACCTGCGCTCGGAGGCCCGCCTACAAGAGCAGCTGGCCCGCGTGCGGGCCACGGGCGACGCCTGGCTGATCGCCCTGGCGCTCAACGGCTACGCCTTCACCCTGCCGACCCGCGCCGCCGGCCAGGCCGTGCTCGAGGAGGCCCTGGCTGTCTGCCGCGCCGCCGGCGACCAGCGCGGCATCGCCAGCAACCTCGACACCCTGGCCAGCGTGACCCGCGAGGGCGCCCAGCTTGGCCGGGCGGTGGCCTACTGGGAGGAGGCCCGCGCCATCTACCGCGATCTGGGGTACCGCTGGGCCTACGCCTACTGCCTCGACCAGATGGGCTACGCGCAGCGCCACATGGGCGACCTGGGCCAGGCCGAGCAGCTCCATCGCGAGAGCCTTGAGGCCAGCCGCGCGATCGGCGACCGCCTGGGCGTGGCCGGCTCGCTCGATAATCTCGCGCTGGTGGCGCTCGAGCGCGCCGACCTTGAGGCCGCCGAGCGGCTGGCGCGCGAGGGCCTGGCCATCCGCGAGGCCGTCCGCCACACGCTCTCGACCAGAATCTCGCTGCTCAGCCTGGCGAAGATTGCCGCGGCGCGCGGCGACCACAGCGCGACCCGGGCGCTGCTCGACGCCTGCCAGAGCGAGATCCCGGCGGACCAGGAGTGGCTGCACTGCCGCGCCATCCAGCTGCGGGCAAGGCTCGCCTTTGACGAGGGCGACCTGAGCGCGACGCTGCTGCTGCTGCACACGGCGCTCGACCTCGTGGCCGACAACTGGCGGCTGCTCGACCAGCTGATGATCATGGGCGACCTGGCCGAGGCGTATCTCGCCGCGGGCGACGCCCCCCTGGCCGCCGAGCTCGCCGCGACGGCCCTGGCCCACGGCGCCGACATCCGCCGCCTGCGCCAGCGGGCCGAGAGCGTGCTGGCCCGCACCGGACCACCAGACCACATGCGCCCCCCAGAGGAGCTTCTGTCCGATCTCAGGCGCTAGTTATGCTGTCCGGAAATCTAGTATGTTCCTGCGCCGCTCAGGATGTTCCTGCGCCGCTCAGGATGTCCCTGCGCCGCTCAGGATGTTCCTGCGCCGCTCAGGATGTTCCTACCGGGTTAGGCGGGGCACGGGCCGGGAGCGTCGGCCATGCGGGCGCCGTACGGGCAGCCCGTGTGCACATCGGTCAGCTCCCCTGGCCTATGGCCGCAGGCCACCAGACGAGGGGGATGGGGGGAGGTAGCCCTAATCAGGCGTACTGCTCGAGGGCCCGCTTCACGGCGGCGAGAAAGCTGTCGGCCATGGCGCCGTCGGCGATGCGGTGGTCGAAGGTGAGCGAGAGGTAGCAGACCGGCCTGATCGCGATGGCGTCGATGCCGGTCTGGCTGATCACGACGGGCCGCTTGACGACCGCGCCGACCCCAAGGATGGCCGCCTGGGGCTGGTTGATGATCGGCGTGGCGAAGATACTGCCGGTCACGCCGTGGTTTGTGACGGTGAAGGTGCCGCCCTGGGTCTCGTCGGGGAGCAGGCGGCGCGAGCGCGCCCGCTCGGCCAGGTCGCCCACGGCGCGGGCCAGGCCGAGCAGGTTCTTCTCGTCGGCGTCGCGCACCACCGGCACAAGCAGGCCCTCGTCGAGGGCCACGGCCACGCCGATGTGGATGCGCCGGTTGAGCACGATGCCCTGGGCGGTGAAGCTGCCGTTGAGAGCTGGCGCCTGGGCGAGCCCGGCGGCCACGGCCTGCACGACGTAGGGCGTGATAGTGAGGCGCACGCCCTGGCGCTCGAAGGCGACCCGGTTGGCCTCGCGGTGGGCCACCACCCGCCCCATGTCCACCTCCATCACCGTGGTGACGTGGGGCGCGGTGCGCACCGAGCGCTCCATATGCTCGGCGATCATCCGGCGCATCGGGGAGAGTGGGACTAGCTCGGCGTCCTCGGGCAGGGTCACGGGCTGCGCGCTGGGGGCCGCCATCCCGGCCACTGGTGGGATGTCCGCGGGCAGGGGCTCGCGGCGCGGCGCCGGGCCTGTGCCGGCATCGGGCGGGGGCGGGGTAAACACATCGGGCGGGGGCGCCTCGAAGGCGGCCTGGGTCTCGGCGGTGGCCGCGTCTACGACCAGCCCTTTGCCGCCGTCTGCGCGCGCCTCAATGAAGCGCAGGACATCGTGCTTGGTCACGCGGCCGCCCTGGCCGGTGCCGGGGATGGCAGCGGGGTCCAGGCCGTGCTCGACCACCAGGCGCGCCACCACCGGCGAGAGGAAGGGGTTGCGCCCCTGCGCGCCGTTGGCGACGGGGGGGGCGGCGGCAGCGGGCGCCGCTGGCGAGGCCACCTTAGTCGTAGCGCTCGCCCCCGCCGCAAGCGCCTCCGTCGACGCCTCTACCGCGCCCACCCGCGCGATGACTGTCCCCACGCGCACCGTCTCGCCCTCGGGGACGAGGATCTCGAGCAGGGTGCCATCTACCGGGGCGGGCACCTCGCTATCGACCTTATCGGTGACCACCTCGAGCAGAGGCTCGTACCGGGACACAGGCTCGCCGGGGCGCTTGAGCCAGCGCCCGATCGTGCCCTCGGTCACGCTCTCGCCCAGCTGGGGCATCTTGATCTCGGTCACCATAGGCTCACCTAGTACATGGCCAGCTTGCGCATGGCGTCGGCGATCTTCTGGGGGTTGGGCATAAAGGCGTCCTCGAGCGGCTTGGCGAAGGGCATGGCGGGCACATCGGGGCCGCCAAGGCGCAGCACGGGCGCGTCGAGGTCCTCGAAGGCGTGCTCGGCGATCAGGGCCGCGATCTCGCCGCCGAGGCCGCCGGTAAGGTTATCCTCGTGGACGACCAGGGCCTTGCCGGTGCGGCGGGCGCTGTCGATGATCGTCGCGGTGTCGAGCGGCCGCAGGGTGCGCAGATCCACCACCTCGACGCTCACGCCCTCGGCGGCCAGGGCCTGGGCGGCCTCGAGGCAGTAGTGCAGCATCAGGCCGTAGGCGTAGACGCTCAGGTCCTCGCCGGGGCGCTTAATCTCGGCGGGGCCGATGGGCACCCGGTAGTCGTGGTCGGGCACCTGGCCCTTGATCAGGCGGTAGGTCTTCTTGTGCTCGAGGAAGAGGACCGGGTTGTTGTCCTCGATAGCGCTCTTGATCAGGCCCTTCGCATCGTAGGGGGTGCTGGGGGCGACCACCTTGAGCCCGGGCACGTGGGCGTAGGTGGCCTCGATGCTCTGGCTATGGTAGAGGGCGCCGTGGATGCCGCCGCCGTAGGGGGCGCGCACCACCATGGGCACGCACCAGTCGCCGTTCGAGCGGTAGTGGACGCGGGCGGCCTCCTGCACCAGCTGGTTAAAGGCCGGGGCGATGAAGTCGGCGAACTGGATCTCGGCGATAGGGCGGGTGTCGTTCATAGCCGCGCCCACGCAGGCGCCGACGATCACGCTCTCGGCCAGGGGCGCGTCGATGATGCGCAGGGGGCCGTACTTCGCGAACAGCCCCTCGGTGACGCGGAAGACCCCGCCGCGCCGGCCCACATCCTCGCCGAAGACGAAGACGCGCTCGTCGCGGGCCATCATCTCGTCGATGCCCTGCCGGATCGCCTCGAGCAGATTTATCTCTGGCATGGCGTTACTCCGCGTACACGTGGCGCAGCAGGCTCTCGGGCTCGGGCAAGGGGGCCTGCTCGGCGGCCTCGGTGGCGGCGTCCACCTCAGCGGCGACCTGGTCGCGCAGCTCGCGCTCGGCGGCCTCGTCCAGCAGATCGTGCTCGTGAAGGTAGGCGGCGAAGCGGGCGATGGGGTCGCTCAGGCGCATGCTCTTCAGCTCGCGCGGCGAGCGGTAGGTGCGGTCGTTGTCGTCGGAGCTGTGGGCGGTGAGGCGCACGACGCGGGCCTCAACCAGGGTGGGGCCGTCGCCGCGGCGCGCCCGCTCGACGGCCCGGCGGGTGAGCTCGTAGACGGCCAGGACATCGGTGCCGTCGATGCTGATGCCGGGGATGCCGTAGGCGGGGCCGCGGTCGGCCACGCTGGCGACAGCCATCTGCTGCTTCTGGGGCACGCTGATGGCGTACTCGTTATTCTCGCACTGGAAGATCACGGGCAGGTGGTGGACGGCGGCCAGGTTGATGCCCTCGTGGAAGTCGCCCTGGCTGGTGGTGCCCTCGCCGAAGCTCGTCCAGACCACGGCGTCGCCGCCCTTGATCTTCTCGGCCAGGCCGACGCCGGCGGCGTGGGGGATCTGGGTGCCGACGGGCGACGACTGGGTGAGGATCTTGAGCCGGCGGCTCGAGTAGTGGGCGGGCATCTGGCGGCCGCCCGAGCTGGGGTCGCCGGCGCGGGCGAAGAGGGCCATCATCACCTCGGCGGGGGTCATGCCCATCACGAGGACCGTGGCGAGGCCGCGGTAGTAGGGGAGCGTGAAGTCTTTGCCGCGGGCGAGGGCGAAGGCGGCGCCGACCTGCGCGGCCTCGTGGCCCTGGCACGAGATCACGAAGGGCGCCTTGCCGGCGCGGTTGAGCAGCCACATACGCTCGTCGAGGGCGCGGGCCAGGATCATATAGCGGAACATCTCGCGCAGCGTCGCGGACGGCAGCTCTGCGCCCGATTCGGCGGAGCCAGGTACCAGGTCCTCGATCGTTACGGCCATAGATCGACTCCTCGTAGGTGCCCCAATAAAAAAAACGCCCCGGCGCGTTAGGCACGGGGCGAGCAGGAGCACTTGCATCGGTCGTGGCGCGTAGCATAGGCGCCCGACCAGCACCGTCCCCATTGACGGCCTTTCGCAGTGTCAGTGTAGCACAGCGCATGCCCGGGCGCAAAGCGTTCGCGGCTCGCCACAGCGAGACCTTAGACAAGGCTTCGCTGCGCGAGCGTCTACTTTACAGTTTGGGGAGGCGGGCGAAGCCCTCCACCACCCTTTGCGGGGGCCGCAGGCCCCCCGCCCCCGCCGCGGGCAGCGGCTGAAAGCGTAACTCGGTTACGAAC
>JAAXUL010000115.1:3386-7887 GCA_013336035.1 Chloroflexales bacterium | reverse complement strand
TGTTTCGTGCCGTAGAGCAGCAGCCGGGCGTAGCGCTCGATGACGCCGGGGCGGGGGGTCTGGGCAAAGCGGTCATTGTCGACGCCGAAGACCACCTCGGCCTCGCGCAGGGCGTAGCGCTCGACGGCGGCGGCGTCGAGCTCGCGCAGGGCCCAGGCCAGCTCGAGCATGCGCTCGGGGGGCATGTCGGTCTGCACATAGCCGGCCAGGGCGCCGGTGAGACGCTCGGCGGCGAGGAGGTTGGCCAGGTAGCCGCGGTTGCGCAGAGCCTGGGCGATCGCGACCAGGACCGCCTGCTGGCGCGCGCCCCGCTCGAAGTCGCTGTCGGGGTGGCGGATGCGCGCGTAGGTGAGGGCCGTCGCGCCATCCATAGGCTGCGGGCCCGGGCTGAAGCGCACGGTGGTCGTGCGCCGATCAAGGGTCGGAAAGCGATCATCGCGCAGGGGGCGCTCGACATTGATCGTGATCCCGCCGATGGCGTCGACCAGGGCGGCGAAGCCGCGGAAGTCGGTCGTGGCGACATAGTCGATGGGCAGCCCGAGCAGGTCGCCGACAGCCGCGCGGGCCATGGCCATGCCGGCGCCCGGGGGGCCGTCGCGCTCGCCCCAGAGAAAGGCCGAGTTCAGGCGATTGCGACCGTGGCCGGGGATGGCCACCCAGAGGTCGCGGGGCAGCGAGAGGACAGCCACACGCCTGCTGGTCGGGTCGACGCGGACGACGAGGATGGCATCACTGCGGGGGACGACCTCCTCGCCGGGGCGTCTGTCGGTGCCGAGGAGGAGCACGGTGGCGGGCCGCGGCGCATCGACGCTCGCGGGCGCCAGGGTGGGCAGCGCAAGCAGCGGGGCCGGGGTGCTATCGCCGACTACGATCGGGGCCGGGGTGACAACCATCGCTTCGAGGTTGCGCTTTACGCCAAAGGAGATGCGCAGCAGGGCGCCAGCGCCCCCAACGGTAGCCACGGCCACGAGCAGCAAGAGCAGGCCAGTCAGATGCCGGCGGCGCGGCGGGACGGGGCGGCCGGTATGTTCCACGTAGGCTCCAGCGGGCGCCCACGCGGGGCGTCCCAGCGGCTGCCCGGCAGTGCCGGGGGCGGTACGGTGCAGAGGATTATAGCGCACCGGCGCGCAAATTGGCACGTCCCGGCTCGCCCATGCTATACTGCCCATACTGCGTCTATATCATAGAGGTGTGACATGACCGCCATCAGGGACGAAGTCGAGCGCCTGGTTCCCTCGTCTAACAGCTGGCCCCTCGTGCGGGGGCTGCTGGTGGGCGCCCTGGTGGGCGCCACGGTCGCCGGGGTGGTCGTGCTGGTGCTGACAGTCCAATCCCATCAGTCGGCCAGCCGCCGGCCGCGCCGGCCCACGCCCCCCCCATCTACACCGCCCCTCGGGGCAGAGCCGTCGCCCCTGTAGGCGCCCGCATGTGACTGGCAGCAGCCGGCGACCGTCACTACCATACGGCCAACACGGCGCCGGAGGCCCCGACGGGCCACGGTGGTATACTGGTTGCAGCAGTGCCGCGGTGGGCCCGTGATCTGAGCGCCCTTGCACAGACAATGGAGAACGGGATGTTTTACTTTGACCCCACCTACTTCATCTTTGCCCTTCCGGCGATGCTCTTCGCCATGTGGGCCCAGTTCCAGGTCCAGTCGGCCTTCCGCAAATGGTCGCAGGTGCCGAGCGCCAAGCGCCTCAACGGCATGGATGTGGCCAAGGCCCTGATGCAGAATGAGGGCCTCTCGCACGTGAGCGTCGAGCGCATCGGCGGGATGCTCACCGACCACTACGACCCCCGCGGCAAGGTTATGCGCCTCTCCGAGGGCTCGACCCAGCCCTCGGTGGCCGCTATGGCCATCGTCGCCCACGAACTCGGGCACGCCGCCCAGGACAAAGAGGGCTACTTCTGGCTGCGGGCGCGGGCCGGCATCGTCGGCATCGCCAATATCGGCTCTAACCTGGGCACGATCCTCTTCTTCGTCGGCCTGGCCATGGGGGCGCTCTCCGGCGGCGGCGGGCAGCTCGGCTACACCATCGCTGTAGCCGGGGTGATCCTCTTCACGGCCGCCGTAGCCTTCACCCTGGTTACCCTGCCCGTGGAGTTCAACGCTAGCGCCCGGGCCAAAGAGATGCTCAAGCGCAACGGCCTGGTGACAGTCGAGGAGTCTAACGGCGTCAACGCCGTGCTCAACGCCGCCGCCCTCACCTATGTGGCCGCCGCCGCCCAGTCGATCGCACAGCTGCTCTACTTCATCACTATCCTTGGGAGACGGAGGGATTAACTCGATGGATGACGATATGCGCCGGCGGTTTATCCATGGCATGATCAACCTGCTTCTGGGCCTGGCGGCCGCCTGGCTCGCCACCTACCTCACCAATAAGATCCTCGGCAACCCGAAGGTACAAGAGAAGCTCGACATTTAGCTCGCCCCCGGGGCCGCAGGCACCTCGCCTGCGGCCTCTTTGCGTATTACAGCACAAATCTGCCACGGCCGCGCGTTAATGCTAGCGGATTGTTGCTACAGCGGGCCGGCCGCAAGCGGGGCCGCCTGCCTCACCCAGACGGGGCGAACCTTGGAGCATACACCGATCATCATCGGCGTGGCGGGCGGGAGCGCCAGCGGGAAGACGACGGTCTCTCAGGCCATTCTGCGGCGGGTCGGCGCTCACCGGATCGCCTATATCCCCCACGACCTCTACTATCGCGACCTGAGCCACCTGCCCCTCGAGCAGCGGGCAAAGTTCAACTTCGACCACCCCGACGCCCTCGACAATGCACTCCTGGTGGCCCACCTGGACGCCCTGGCCGCCGGGCACCCGGTCGAGGTGCCCACCTACGACTTCGCGACCTATGCGCGTCTGCCGGCCACCCAGACGATCATGCCCCGCCCCGTGATCCTGATCGAGGGCATCCTGATCTTCGCCGAGCCCGTCCTGCGGCGCCGCATGCAGATCAAGCTCTTCGTCGACGCCGACCCCGATCTGCGCTTCATCCGCCGCCTCAAGCGCGATATCGAGGAGCGCGGACGCAGCGTCGACGCAGTGATCGCGCAGTACCTCGACACGGTGCGCCTGATGCACCTCGAGTTCGTCGAGCCCACCAAGCGCTACGCCGACCTGATCATCCCCGAGGGCGGCCGCAACACGATCGCCATCGATATGGTTGTCGCCCGCATCGAGTCCGAGCTTCAGCACGCCCTCGCCTGAGATACACTGAGGGGGTATGACCATTCCAACCGTTCAGGAGGCCCACACGCTGCTGGAGGAGGCCGGGCGGCTTAACCCTGGCCCATGGCTCAGACACTCGTGGTACGTCGGCGACGCGGCCGCGCGCCTGGCGGCGCATCTCCCTGGCCTGTGCCCCGACACAGCCCGCAGCCTCGGCCTCTTGCACGATATCGGGCGCCGGGCCGGCGTGACGGGGATGCGGCATATCATCGACGGGTACAGCTTTCTGATGGGGCGCGGGTTTGATCAGGCGGCACGCATCTGCCTGACCCACTCATTTCCAGTCAAGGATCTGTACTTCTCGGTCGGCCTATGGGACTGCACCACTGAAGAGTCCGCATTTATCGCCGAGTACCTTGAGCGCACAGCCTACGACGACTACGATCGCCTCTTTCAGCTCTGCGATGCCCTTGCGCTGCCAGAGGGCTTCTGTCTGCTCGAGAAGCGCTTCGTAGATGTCGCGCTGCGGCATGGATTCTCTGAGGGCACGATCAGCCGCTGGCGGGCGACTATGGAGCTCCGGTCGTATTTCGAGCGGACCCTTGGCGGCTCGGTGTACCGCTACCTGCCCGGGGTTGTCGAGACAACCTTCGACTTCGGCAGCCAGGAATAATGCCAGCGCTCTTCAGCGCTCGCGGGCCGCGCTGAGCCGCCCGGCTTATATGGCGGCGCGGCGATCACCGGGCCTCTGCCGGCTCGCCCCAATCGATCTCGATCCGGCTCCACTCCTTCTCTGCCGTGGCCCTGGCCCAGGTGCTGGCGCCCCGCTCGTCGCGAGGGTAGAGCGTGATCTGCGGCGTGCCAGGCGAGCGGCCCGGGTGGGCCTCGGCGCCCCGCAGCAGCACAAAGCCGCATGGCCGGGCCGACACCGCCCTCCAGACCTGGCCGCGCTGCTCGAGCGCGAGCGAGAGCATCAACCCGGGCAGCACGGTCACAGGCACGACGATCCGCCCGCCGGGGACGAGCTGGGCGCGCCAGGCGGGCAGCAGATCCCAGGCGCCTGCCGTGACGATGATCCGGTCAAAGGGGGCCGCGTCGGGCGCGCCGAGGGCCCCGTCGGCGTGGCGCACCTCGACCTCGGGGTGGCCAGCGGCCGCCAGGTGCGCCTGCGCGGCAGACACTAGCTCGGCGTCAATATCAAGGCTGACCACGCGGCCGGCAGGCCCGACGATATGGGCGATCAGAGCCGCATTGTAGCCCGTGCCGGCGCCGACCTCGAGCACGCAATGGCCAGGGGCCAGGCCAAGCTGGGCCAACATAATCGCCATCAT
>JAAXUL010000115.1:0-3376 GCA_013336035.1 Chloroflexales bacterium | reverse complement strand
AGCCGGCTGCGACGAGGAGCTGAGCCACTCCTCACCGTCACGTTTGATGGCGACCGCCTGGTCGGCGTAGATCTGCTCTAGCGGGTGGCCAGGGAGAAAGTGGTGGCGTGGCACGGCGCTGAACGCCGCGGCGATGGTCTGGTCGTCCAACAGCCCATCGCGCCCCATGCGCTCGAGCAGCGCCTCGTGCATCCGCCGTGCCGCCGCGTGATCGAAGGTGTGTGGCTGGGCAAACATAACCCCTCCTTATGCTGCGACTCGAGTATAGCACGGGCGATGCCGGGGGCCTCTGATCAAACAGTTGCCCCCTCTCCCGCCGGCGGGAAAGGGGGCAGTGAGGGGGCGAGCGCCGCCACGGCCTGGGCGGCTACGCCCCGATAGCCCTCGCGCAGCCCAGGCTCATCAGCCCCTCCTCGAGCAGATCAGCCATAGCCGCGGCGTCGATGGCGGTTACGATCGTCGCGTTGTGGGGGGCGCGAGCGCAGGCCTCGCGCAGGGCCAGCTCGTAGTCAAAGCCGGGGACGCCGACATAGGCGGCCAGCTGCTCGACCCCGCTGGCGCCCAGGGCCAGGGCGGCCTGGTGGCGCACAGTTGTGGCCACAATCGTCTGGCCGCGCGTAAGCTCGCCATCGGTGACCACCCGCACGGTGGCGGGCATAGTCGTGCCCAGCTCGGGGTGCATGGCGTAGATGGCCGCGGCGGCGTCGGGCACCGAGACGGTCCCTCGGTAATGGGTCACGGCCTGCACGTAGCCATCGAAGACGCGGGCCAGGAGTTGGCCGGCCGGGCCGCACTCGTGCTCGAGCCGACGGGAGAACCGCCGGTCGAGGCGCAGATCCTGGAATGCATCCCGGGTGACCAGCTCCACCCGCATCTGGCTCGCGAGGACGACCGCCAGGGCGTGGGGGTCGGCGAAGGCGTTGAACTCTGCCGCGGGCGTCACGTTCCCGACCCCCAGGGCGCCGGCCAGGGCGACCAGGCGCACCCCGGCAAGATCCTCGGGGTAGGCCTGCACGGCGCGGGCGATGTTGGTCAGAGGGCCGAGGGCCAGGATGGTCAGCCCCGGGTGGGCGCGGGCGGCGGCCGCAATGGCCCCGGGCGCGCCCCACTGGACCGAGTCGAGGTTGTGGGCCTGCTGGTTGCCCCAGAGCCCATCGGGGCCGTGGACAAGGGCGCCCGCCCCGGTGCGCAGAAAGACCAGGGGCCCCGAGGCGCCTGCGGTCACGGGCGCGTCGCTGTCGAGCGCCTCGAGGACCGTCAGGAGGTTGGCCGTGGTGTTGCGCAGGCTGCTATTGCCAAAAACACTGCTCAGACCGATAATCTGAACCTCAGGGCGACGGAGCAGCCACGCGAGCGCAATGGCGTCGTCGCAGCCCG
Source organism: Chloroflexales bacterium (assembly GCA_013336035.1). Lineage (GTDB taxonomy): Bacteria > Chloroflexota > Chloroflexia > Chloroflexales > Chloroflexaceae > CAIWXH01. Next base: position 1,999 of record JAAXUL010000115.1, on the reverse strand, counting down.
TGTCGGTGTCAACAAAGACTGGCACGCGGCGCAGAGCGCCGCCAGGCTGATCGCACATCGCTGCCTCCACTGACAAGCGGGCCAGGCACATTAGTATAGATGGACTACATCAGGGTAGCGCGTCTCGATGGGTGCCGGCTGACATATGCCAACCCTCTGAATGACAAACATGTTACCCGCCGACGGCACGGCTAGCCTGGCTCGTCTCGATCATAGCCCGCGTGTTGGCGGCCACCTGGGGCGGCATCGTGCGCAGCGACTCGGCTAGCGAGGCCAGGTCGGCCACGCTGGCGATCTCGAACCATGGGGGCAGGACATGCACCACATACTCGCCGAGGCGGGCGACGAGGCCCGAGGCGGACATGTCGCCCTCGGCCAAGGCCAGCAGCAGCTCGGGCACGGCGGCGCGTATGCCCAGCAGGTAGCATCCGCCGCGGTCGGACGGCCCGATCACCACATCGCCGCCCTCAGCCAGATGACATATGGCGTCGCGCAGGCGCCAGAGGGGCAGGTGGGGCAGGTTATCGCTGATGATAATCGCCGGCCCCCCGGTGGCCAGCGCGGCAGCCAGGCTGTCGGCAGACGTGCTGTCGGCGGGGGCCTGCATAAGCTCGACCCTCGGGCCGAGGCCCTCGAGGGCCTCGGCGGGCACACTGGGGCTGTAGTGCACCACCACACGGACATCCGCCAGCTTACGGGCCACCTCTACGGTATCGCCGAGAAGGCGCGTGTAGAGGGCGGTCGCGTTTGGGCCAAGGTGCGTGACAAGCTCGGCGCCTGGGCCATCGGCGAGAATCATCAAGGTAGGAGCCATAGCGATGCTCTCAGTGAGCCGCCGCGGCATAGCACGGCCGGCGCTCACATATGTCGACGTCCCCCCGGTGGCTAATAGCCCAATTATATGCCTGACACCCCTGGCAGGCAATCAGGTACCGGATGAGCGATTTGTCACCCTTGGTGCCTCTCAGCCGGGGCAGAACACTCGTGTCTATTCGCGAACGCCTGGCAGAAGAAGAGAGATCGCTACCATTGGTTGTAACGCTTTTACCTAGCGCCTTGCGGCACAAACCTATACTGATCTCTATCAGCGCGTAGTATGGCATTTCAGAGAGGAGGCATCCGCATGGATGTGCGCCAGGCGACAGACGGCGCCACCGGCATCGCCGAAGCAATCCCGCAGGTGACAATCGACGGCAACGAGGCCGCGGCTAATGTTGCCTATATGTTAAGTGAGGTGGTGGCGATCTATCCGATCACCCCCTCCACCCCCATGGGTGAGTCGGCCGACGCCTTCGCAGCAGCGGGCAAGCCAAATCTCTGGGGTACTATTCCTACAGTCTACGAGATGCAGTCCGAGGGTGGCGCCGCCGGCGCCCTCCACGGCGCGATGCAGACCGGGGCCCTGACCACGACCTTCACGGCCTCGCAGGGTCTGCTGCTCATGATCCCCAATATGTACAAGATCGCCGGCGAGCTAACCCCGACGGTCTTCCATATTGCCGCTCGCTCACTGGCCGCCCAGGGCCTCTCGATCTTCGGCGACCACTCCGACGTCATGTCCACCCGCTCCACCGGCTGGGCCCTCTTCGCCTCAGGCTCCGTCCAGGAGGCCCAGGACCTCGCCCTGGTCGCCCACGCCGCGACCCTCGAGTCGCGCGTGCCCTTCCTGCACTTCTTCGACGGCTACCGCACCTCCCACGAGGTCAACAAGATCACGCCCCTCGACACTGCGACGGTCAGGGCCATGATCGACGACGAGCTGGTGCGCGCCCATCGCGCCCGCGCCCTCAACCCCGACCGCCCCGTCCTGCGCGGCACCGCCCAGAACCCCGACGTCTACTTCCAGGCCCGCGAGAGCGTAAACCCCTTCTATGATGTATGCCCGGCGATCGTCCAGAAGGCGCTAGACAAATTCTTCAGCCTGACTGGCCGCCGCTATAACCTCTTCGACTACGCCGGCGCCCCCGACGCCGAGCGCGTGATCGTGATTATGGGCTCC
>JAAXUL010000723.1 GCA_013336035.1 Chloroflexales bacterium | reverse complement strand
AAGGAGCCAGCGTGAGCCCATCGACCACGCCCCACGCCCAGCGACAGCAGCCCGGCGGCCCGCCCGATCGCCCGATCGCCCGCTCACCCGGCCGCCCGGCCAAAGACACCGGCTGGCGCCTCTTCCTGCGCACCATCTGGGCGCGGGCCTACCCGCGCATCATCGGGCAGCAGCGCGAGCCGACATGGATCTTCTTCGAGACCTTCCTGCCCTTCCTGACCACCGTGGGCTACGTCTACGTCTACCGCGCGATCCAGGCCCCCGAGCAGTACATCGGCTTCGCCGTGATGGGCGGCGCCATGACCGCTTTCTGGATGAATGTGATGTGGTCGATGTCGGCCCAGCTCTACTGGGACAAAGAGCAGGGCAACCTCGCGCTCTACATAATGTCGCCCGCATCGCTGATGGCCATCCTGCTCGGCATGGCCATGGGCGGCATGCTGGCCACCTCGATGCGGGCGGTAATCATCATCGCCCTGGGCACATGGCTGTTCCAGATCCCCTTCGCGATCAGCAGCTACCCGCAGCTCTTCGCCGTCTTCCTGCTCACTATGGCCGCGCTCTACGGCCTGGGGATGCTGCTCAGCTCGCTGTTCCTGCTCTTTGGGCGCGACGCCCACCAGCTCAGCATGATGCTTCAGGAGCCGGTCTACTTTCTGGCGGGCTTCTACTTCCCGGTGCAGAGCTTCGGCTTCGCCGTGGCGCTGGGCGCGTCGATCATACCCCTGACCCTGGGCATGGACGCGATGCGCCAGCTGGTCTTCGCCAACGGCCCCGCCCTCGGCTTCCTCTCGGTGCCGCTCGAGATCGCGGCCCTGTCGGCCATGGCCGTGGGCTTCATCGCCCTCGCCCGCTTCGGCCTGGCCGTCATGGAGCGCAAGGCCCGCGCCGAGGGCACCCTGACCGACCGCCGGAGGTAGCTGTGAGTGGTAAGGCACTATGAGACAGCACAGCAGGACCTTCCTCACCGCGGCCTGGCTCGGCTGGCAGATCGAGTCGAACTGGACCGCCCCCCTGGTGTTCTTCGCCTTCTCGATCCTCAAGCCGGTCTCGTCGGTGCTCATCCTGGTCTTTATGTACAATGTGGTCGCCCAGACCGGCCCGGGCGACCCGATCTTCGCCTACATCTACCTGGGGAACAGCTTCTACATCTACGTCGGCGCGGTGATGGCGGGCGCCAGCTACTCGATCCTTGACGACCGCGAGCGCTACCGCACCCTGAAGTACATCTACATCGCGCCGGTGAGCGTGCCCGTCTATCTGGTGGGCCGGGCCGCGGCCCGCTTCGTCATTGGCACGGTCGCCGTCATCGTCACCCTGGGCGCCGGCAGTATCTTCTTCGGGCTGCCAGTGAACGCGCTGCGGGCGAGCTGGCCGCTCTTTGCGGCCAGCATGGCCCTTGGCCTGGCCGCGATGGTCTTTATGGGTATCATGCTGGGCAGCTGGACGCTGACGATCCGCAACGAGCCCTGGTTCATCGGCGAGGCTGTGGCGGCGGCGCTCTACCTGTTCAGCGGCGCGATCTTCCCGATCGACATCCTGCCCCGCTGGCTCCAGCCCCTGGGCCTGGCCCTGCCGATCAGCTACTGGCTCGAGCTGGTCCGCCGCTCGCTGCTCGGCGCGGACGCGGCGGCCTTCCCGACCTTCTCCGCCCTCTCGGACGTGCAGCTCCTGCTGATCCTGGCCGGCATGACCGCGGCCCTTGCCCTCCTGGCGGCCCTGACCTTCCGCCACTTCGACCGGATCGCCCGTGACCGGGGGCTGATCGATGTGGTCAGTAACTTCTAGCGCCGCCCTGGGGGGCGGACCGTAGCGGAGACAGACCGTATGTGGGCGCCCGACGTGCTTGACGGCTTCGAGGCCGCGATGATCCACCTGCCCGACGCCTTCGACGGCCCCGCCGACGCGACCCTGGTGCGCCGGCCCGCCCCACAGCCCTCGGGGCGGGCGGTGCTCTACCTGCACGGCTTCATCGACTACTTCTTCCAGGCCCACATGGCCCAGGCCTACAACGAGCACGGCTACGACTTCTACGCGCTCGACCTGCGGCGCTACGGCCGCTCGCTGCGCCCGCACCAGCGCCCTAACTTCTGCAAAGATCTGCGCGAGTACTACGCCGAGATCGACCGGGCCATCGACGCCGTGCGCGCCGAGGGCCACGGCTGGCTGCTGCTCAACGGCCACTCGACCGGCGGGCTGACCGGCGCGCTCTACGCCCACGAGGGCGCCCGCCGCGACCAGATCAGCGCCCTCTTCCTCAACAGCCCGTTCGTGGACCTGAACGTCACCCCCGCGCAGCGCGCCCAGGCCGCCGTGATCGCGCGCCTCGGGGGCGTGCTGCCCACCCTGCCCCTCGGCGGCGCGGTCAGCCCCCTCTACGTCCAGAGCGTCCACCGCGACTACCACGGCGAGTGGGCCTTCAACACAATCTGGAAGCCGATCGAGGGCTTCCCGGCCTACTCGGGCTGGCTGCGGGCTATCGTCCAGGGCCAGCGACGCCTCCAGGCCGGGCTGGCGGTGGCCTGCCCGGTGCTGCTGATGCACTCGGCCCGCTCGCACGTGGGCAAGGCCTGGTGCGACGAGTTCACCAGGGCCGACTGCGTGCTGAACGTCGAGCATATGCGCCGCTACGGGCCCCGCCTGGGCCGCGACGTGAGCCTGGTGGGCGTCGAGGGCGGCCTGCACGACCTGGTGCTCTCGCCCGCGCCGGTGCGCGAGCAGGTCTTCGCAGAGCTGTTCGCGTGGCTAGGGCGGGTGGCGTAGGCGCCCGACCTAGAGCAGCCCGAAGGCCATGAACGTCCCCACCACGCACGCGGCGGCCAGGGTCAGGCCCGCCGCCACCTGCAGCAGGGTGTGGTTGCGCGTGCGCACGCGCGCCCAGCCCAGGGCCAGGGCGCAGAGCCAGAGCGCCAGGCCCAGCGGCTTGGAGTAGAGCGCGGCCAGGGTCGCCGTCGAGCCCATAGTCGAGGCGTGGACGCTGATCTTCCAGTAGAGGTTGATCACCCAGGCCAGCAGGCCGAGCAGGGTCGCCGAGGCGACCAGGGCCAGGATCGGCGCGGGCGCCCCGAGGAGCCAGAGGATGAGCAGGCCCACCGCCAGGGTGATGAACCCGAACAGGTACAGCTCGTTGCGCTGCGAGCGCACCGAGACATCGTCGTCGGTGTAGGCCCCCTGCTTGAGGCGGATGGTGAAGAAGATCGCGCCGGGCACGATCTGGATGAAGGCGCAGAGCAGGGCCCAGAGCAGGCCGACGCGCGGCGGCTCTACGCCGAGCAGGCCAACGATGAAGACGCTCATCAGGCTGAGCATGATCGGGTGCAGAATTTGCGAGATGGTGCGGGCCAGAGCGTAGCCCCGGCCGGGCGACGCCCCCCGGCGCAGGGCCTCGGCCGTAAGATCGGTCTGTCGTGACATAGCGTATCCTGTTTGCGCCCTAGCCGATACCGAGGGCTTGGTAGCACCCTAGCAGGGCGCGCGCGGCCGCCTCCCAGGTGAAGCGGCTTGCCTGCGGCGGCCCGCCCGCCCGCAGGCCCGGCCCCTGAGCGAGGGCGCGCCTAATGCCGGTGGCGATCGACTCGACGCTCAGCGGGTCTACCAGCACTGCCGCGTCGCCCACCACCTCGGGCAGGCTCGAGACCGCCGCCGTAACCACTGGCGCCCCGCAGGCCATAGCCTCGAGGGCAGGCAGCCCGAACCCCTCGTACAACGAGGGGTAGACAAAGGCCCGTGCCAGATTATACAACGCCGGCAGGCGGGCGTCATCGACAAAATCAAGGAAGCGCACCCGCGCCCCCAGCCCCAGGCGCCCCACCATCGCGAAAACCTCCTCGTAGAGCCAGCCTTTGCGCCCGACGATCACTAGCTGCACCTCGGCCGGCAGATCGGCCAGGGCGAAGCCCTCGATCAGCCGCGGCAGGTTCTTGCGCGGCTCGAGCGTTCCCACGAAGAGCAGGAACTGCTCGGGCAGCCCCAGGGCGGCTCGGGCCGGCTCGGCCTCGGCAGCGGGCAGCGGGCGGAAGCGCGGGTCCACCCCCGGGTAGACCAGGCGCACCCGCGGCCCGCCCACGCCCAGCAGGCGCGCGAGGTCGCCGGCCGTCGCCCGCGAGTCGACCAGGACCATATCGGCGCGCCGCAGGGCCCGCGGCACCGCCCGGCTCAGGTAGCGGCGCAGCCCCGCCTCGGCGCACTCGGGGCGCACCAGAAAGGTCAGGTCGTGGACGGTGAGCAGGGCGCGGGCCCGCGTCGGTGGCAGCACAAAGTCGGGCGCGTGGAGGATATCGATCGGCCCGGCCAGCAGCTCGGCGCGCAGCGGCAGGCGCAGGCGCTGCCAGAGGATGGTGAGCTGCCGGGGCGTCAGGGGGATGGGCCGGGCCCGCACGTTGGGGTTGGCCGCGCAGAGGGCCCGCAGATCCGCCAGGTAGAGAGAGGTGGTGGGCAGGCCCCCCGCCGCGTAGAAGAGGGTGTAGCGCAGCCCCTGGTCGAGCCCCACGACGGCCCGGATTAGCTCGCGGGTGTAGCGCCCGATCCCGGCCCCCTGCCATGCCGCCGCCGTGTAGTCGACCCCGATGATCATGTTTGTTAGTAGCTGGTAGACGCTGCGCCGCCGCCCTATCCTACAGACAGAGCGGCGGAGCGTCAAGGCGGCGCCGGCCAG
>JAAXUL010000722.1 GCA_013336035.1 Chloroflexales bacterium | reverse complement strand
GGCCCAGCAGCGGGTGGAACGGGTTCGGCAGCAGATAGTCGCTCGGCTGCGCCGAGTGGAGCTCGAGCTGGATGCGGTCGTGTTTCATCGTGGCGCCCTGCTCGCGGATCTCGAGGTAGGGCTGCGCGAAGGGGGCCACGAGCGCCAGCAGCACCACGGACGCCAGCGCCAGGGGCCGCCAGGTTGCCGCCACCCAGGCGGCCAGCGGCCGCAGGCCCGTGCGCAGCAGGGCGTAGCCGGCCATAAACACAACCAGGGTGGTGCCGTAGTACAGCGAGGCCCAGGTGGCCAGGGCCAGGCCCAGCGCTGCGACAAAGGCGTCCCAGCTGCGGCGCCGCGTCAGCATGCCCTCCAGGCCGTAGAGGGCCAGGGGCAGGTACTGGGTCGGCATCAGGGGCAGGTGCCCGGCGCTCATCTGGAAGTAGCGCCGCACGGTGAAGGCGAAGACGATGCCGCCGACGAAGGCGGCGAGCCGCCGCGCGCCCAGCCTATGGATCAGCAGGTAGCTGAAGAACCCCGACAGCACGTACGAGGCCAGGTTCAGGGCGTTGAAGCTGGCGATCGGGCCGAAGCGCCATGTGATCGGCAGGCCGAGCAGCGTATTCGCCGGCGTGATCTCGCTATTCGCCAGCTCGAAGCCCTCGGGGTACATCAGCCACGGCAGAAAGGCCGGGCTCTGATGTCGGCCGACCAGGTAGTCGCTGAAGAGCTGCAGCTTCCACAGGTACTCGAAGGCGTCGCCGGGGTGGCCGGGGATCTGCGTCGAGAAGCTGGCGAGGACCGGCCAGAGCATCACGGCGGTCAGGGCGGTGTAGCCGGCCAGGGCGGGCCAGTGCAGCCGGGCCCAGGCGCGCCAGGGCAGCGGCCCGTCGCCGGGCTGGGGCCGCGCCGCCAGCAGCCCCGCCGCGGCGAGCAGGCCAAGCCCGCATGTGATCAGCAGGGCGTGCCAGCGCTCGACGAAGCGCGGGTCGCTGTGGCGCATGCTGATCAGGATGGCCACGAGCAGGCCGAGCGTGAGCAGCCGGGCGGGTGCCGGGATGCCGGCGCGCCTGAGCAGCAGGTAGAGGGCCGTGGATGCGCTGGCGATGGTCGCCGCCTGGGCCAGCGGCAGCCAGGGCGGCAGGCCGGAGCCGTGCCAGGTCACCGTAAAGACGGCGACGCCCAGCTCGCGCAGGTCGCTCGCGACCGGGCGGAAGGTCGGGCTGGCGATGCCCAGGCTATTTTTGCCCCACGCCACCTTGGCGGCGGGCATGAGCAGGCTGTAGCGGCGCGGCCCAGGCCCCGGCTCGATCTCGGCCATTGGCGCGCCGTTCCAGCTGAGCGCGACCGGGACGGGGGCCGCCGCCGGGCGCGGCGCGCTGAGCGAGATAGCCAGCACATGCTGCCCTGGGCTCTGCGCCGGCAGCTCGATGCTCCCATCGCCATCAGTCCAGCGGTAGCCCCGCCCCTCGGCATTGGTCTCGGCGCCGTAGAGCCCATCCAGCTGGGGCGTGGAGACGCTGCTCATGGCGAATGAGCCGTCGTCGTCGAAGGGGGCGGTCTGTAGATACCAGCCGCAGGCCAGGGCGACAGACAGGAAGATCAGCAGCGGGGCGGCGGCGAGCCAGACGGCGCTGCGGCCGCTCAGCGTGGCCGACGCCTGTCGCGACACCGCGCTTGTGCTCTCCGTATCCAGCATCAGCCCTCCTCCTCGGGGGCCAGGCGGGCCAGGCGGGCGTGGAGCAGCTCGACCTCGGCGCGCAGGCGGCGCTGCTCGCGCAGGCTCTCGTCGAGGGCCGGCAGCAGCGTCTCGATCAGGTCGCGGTTGAAGCGCTCTTGCCCCGCGATCACCGGGTCGAGGTAGGGCTCCTTCAGGTGCGAGGTGAGCTGGCGGCGCAGCCAGGCCACCGCCGGCCCCACCAGGGGCAGCCCCGAGCGCACGCTGTAGTCGGGCCGGCTGATCGCGGCGGCCTGCCGCAGCAGCGCCCGGTGGGCGCTGTCGAGCGCGTCGGGCGTGGCCCGCGCCCCCTGCTCGACCAGGCGCAGCAGCTCATCCTCGAAGCGCCGCCGCGTGAAGGCCAGGGCCCGCGCCACGCCCCGCTGGGCCAGCCGGCTGTACAGCGGGCGCGGCCGGCTGAAGCGGGCGATGCTCGCCTCGATCCGCTCGATCAGCTGGCTCCAGCAGTAGTGCTCGCGCACATAGGCCAGGCCCCGCGCCCCAAGCGCGTCGCCGTGGGCCTGCTCGGCCAGCAGGGCGTCCACGGCGGCCCGGAACGACTCGTAGCTGCCGACGGCGTAGCCGCCCGCGCACTTCTCGACGTGGTCGCGCGTCACCGCGCAGCCCTCGTGCACGAGCACCGGGCGGCCCTGGAGCCACGACTCCATGATCACGATCGAGAAGCTCTCGTTGAGCGAGAGCTGGCAGAGGGCCAGGGCGGCCGCGTAGGCGTCGGTCAGGTGCTGTCGGTCGGCCACCATGCCCAGGCTGATCACATCGGGCCGGTCGGGCACCGCCACGTCGCCGCTGCCGGCCAGCACCAGGGCCAGGGGGCCCGGCCGCTCGGCCTTGTAGCGCGTAAAGTAGTCGATCAGCAGGGGGGCGTTTTTCGCGTGCTCGAGCCGCCCGCTGTAGAGCAGGGCCGGCCCCGTGACTCCCGTCCGCGCCCGGAAGGCCGCCGGGTCGCCGGGGGGCGCCTCGTCGGGGAAGCCGTAGCCGATGCGCGCCCGGTAGGGGTTGGCCACCCCGAGGGTCGCTGAGGCCAGATCGCTCTCGGGGTCGCTGTTAAAGAGCAGGGCCGCGCTGCGCTCGAGCATCTCGCGGAAGACCCCCAGGCGGGCCGAGGGCTCGTCGTGGAGGCAGGGCACCATGGCCGCGCGCTCGGGCGCGGCCATCACCGGCCAGTAGGCCGTGCCGAAGAGGTAGGGCGTGTAGATCAGGCAGGCGTACTCGTCGGCGTGCGCGGCGACGTACTGCTCGAGGGCGGCGCTGCGCAGGTTGTGCTGCATAAAGCGCTCCTCCTCGTACGAGCGCAGGCGCTCGCCCTTGTTGGCCCGCTGCAGCAGCGTGTGGAAGACGCTCATGTCCACCCTGGTCGTCCTGAAGCGGCGCACCGTGACCCCGTTCAGCTCCTCGACGCCGGGGGGCACGTGGTCACTCCAGTCGCCCATATCGACCGTGCAGGTGGTGAGGGCCTCGACGCTGTGGCCGCGGGCGGCCAGCTGCTCGGCCCAGCTGCGGATGCCGCTCTCGGCGCCGCCGAGGACCTGGGGGCCGTAGCGGGGCGCCACCACGGCGATCTTGCGCCCGCGCAGCGCCGCCAGCTCTTCGGGCGTGGCGGGCGCAACCTCGTGCGCCGCCAGGGGGGCGCTGTGGTCGCCCGGGGCGGGCAGATGGTCGAGCAGGGCGCTGACGTGGGCGGCCAGGGCCGCCACGTCGCCGGGGGCGAAGAGCAGGCCCGCGCCGTCGAGGGTGCCTGGGATGGCGGTGGTGTCGGCGGCCACCACGGGCCGGCCGCGGGCCATGGCCTCGACCACCGGCATGCAGAAGCCCTCGTGGACGCTGGCGGTCACGAAGACGGCGCAGGCCCGGTAGCAGCCCTCGAGGGTCGCGGCGTCGACCTGGCCGGCGAAGATTACCTGCCCGGCCACGCCAAGCGCGGCGGCGCGGGCCCGCACCTCGTCGGCGTAGGCCCTGTAGGCGGGCAGCTGGTCGTCGCCGACCAGCAGCAGGGCCGTGTCGGGGTGGCGGGCGACGATGGCGGGCATGGCCTCGACCAGCTCGTGCACGCCTTTGTTGCGGGCCATGCGCCCGACGTAGAGCAGCACGTGCTTGCCGGCCAGGCCGAGGCGCTCGACCACGGCGGGGTCGGGGGCGCCGGCGTAGCCCGCATCCTCGATCACCGCGTAGGGCATCAGCGAGACGCGGCCCGGGGCGATCTTGCCCGTGGCGACCAGCTCGTCGCAGGTGAAGCGGCTGTGGCCGACGGCGTAGTCGGCGTAGGCCACCAGGCTCACATTGTCGCGCCCGCGCACCAGGTCCTCGTAGCCGGGCCACTGGGGGCCCCACAGCTCAGGCGGGGTGACGCCGTGGTAGTCGAAGATCACCACGCCGCGCCGCACATCGCGGATCAGCTCGGCCAGCGCGTAGTAGGTCGAGTAGTTGACGATCACCACGTCGGCCCGCCGCAGGTGCTCGGCGGCCAGCGCGCCCGGCGCCGGGTCGCGCAGCTCGTGCGGTCTGACCACGGCCATCGAGCGGCGCAGGTCGGCGGGCAGGCGCCCGTCGACATACTCGGTGAGCACCATCGTGTGGTAGCCGGCGGCCCGCAGGGCGCGCAGCTGCGAGACGATGTGGCCGCCCACGGCGTCGTTGGCGACCACGTTGCCGTTGATGATTGCGACGCGCGGCGCCGTGGCGGGGGCGTAGCTGATCGCTACCCCCAGGGGCGCGACGCCGCGCGCGCTCAGCCAGGCCGCGCCCTCCTCTACCAGCTCGATCTGGAGCTGGTAGCGGCCGGGGGCGGGGGGCGGCTCGACGCGCAGCTCGACCTGGGCGCTCATGCCGGGCGGCACGGGGCCGGGCAGCTCGGCGCGGCCCCCGTCGGCCACCAGCGCGCCGGTGGCAGCGGCGAGCCACCTGAAGCAGAGGCGGGTCGGGTGGGGGCCGGAGGTGAGCC
>JAAXUL010000721.1:1939-4656 GCA_013336035.1 Chloroflexales bacterium | reverse complement strand
CTCGAGGCGCGATCGGGCCAGGCGCTGCGACCCTGACCGACGGTCTGCGGGTCGGTCACCGGGCGAGGAACCCCGTGGCCACCACGGCCAGCAGGGCGGCGCCGACGAGCGCGAACCGCCAATCGCCGATCCGCACCCAGCGGACCATGAGCCACAGGATGCGCCCGATCGGCGCGGCGACGAACACCACGACCATCACGACGGCGGCCTCGTCACGGGTGTCCTCGGGCAGGATCAGCTCGAGCACGCCGATCACGAACGCGGCGACGAGCGCCACGCGCAGGTAGATCACCAGGAAGCGCTGGCGTCCGGCGCGGCGGTTGGGCGGGGCGCGTCCGCGGGTGTGGCAGGCAGGCTGGCGCGCGGCATCGCGGGCGGGAGGGGGGCGGCCGACGGCGGAACGGTCGGCGGGGCCGGCCCGCCCGTCGCTGTCGCACAGGCGGTGAGCAGCACGATGAGCAGGGGGATCAGCTGGCGCATGCTCCTATTGTAGCGGATGCGCCCAGCCGCCATGAGTGAATCCCTGCGCGCGTGGGTGGCGCGATAGCGGCGCACGCTGCTGCTATACTCACCCCATCGTCGGGACGCTCACGCCGAGCGCGCTTGCACGGGAGGTTTGGATGCGCCATATGCTGGTGGAACGGGCCTATGCCGCCTTCGCGACGGAGGTCGCGGAGCCGCCCCCGGTGACCCTCCGCGGGGGCGATGCGCTCGACAGCTACCGCGACCCGCCGCCCTATGACCCCGCGCGCGACGCGCCCGACGACGCCTACCTGGAGCGCTACGCCTACTGGGGTCTGAACTTCCTCGATGCCGCGTCGTGGCGCCACTACCTGCCGCGGCTGATCGCCTACACCGTGCGCCACCGCGACGACCCGACGACGATGGTCGTCGCGGGGCTGCTCTTCTCGCTGCGGCCACCCGATCGGGAGCCGCCCCGCCTCGCCACCCTGACACCCACCCAGGAGGCGGTGATCACGGCCTTCCTGGAGGATCTCGCCTTCAGCGAGGACGCCCGCGCCTACCAGGAGGATGCCCTGATCATCCTGGAGGAGTGGTGGCTGCCCAATGCGCGCTACCGGCCCAGGCCTGACCCCGGTTACGGGAGCTGAGGCGTCACGTGCTCGCCGCGCCGCCAGGCGGCCAGATACTTCTGGGGCCAGACCTGGCCGCGCCGCGTCGCCCAGTCCTCGGGCGTGGTCGGGCGCGAGATCCCAAAGTGGAGTTGCGGATAGGTGCCCGCGGCGTTGCCGCTGATGCCCGTGCGGCCGAGGAGCTGCCCGGTCTCCACGCGCACGCCCGGCGTGATGCCCTCGGCTACCTCCGACAGGTGCGAGCCATAGTAGCGCACGCCGTCGTCGCCGACGATGGCCACCGCCAGGCCGCCGCGGTCGGCGGGGTCGGTGCTGCCCTGGGCGTAGCGGTCCTCCCAGCTCACGAAGTCCACCACGCCGCTGGTGACGGCGACGAACGCTGTCCCGATGGGGCAGGCAATATCCGACGCCGGGTAATCGTGATGGCTTGACGAGGGCGTGCACGTCTCGGCGTCCACGGGGAACACGTAGGTGTTCGCGGCCGGCTCCGGCGTCGGTGGTACCGGGGGCGTCGGCGGAGCGGGCGTTGCTGAAGGTGGGGGTTGGGTAGCCGTCGGTGCTGTCGTGACTGTGGGGAGGGTCGGTGTCTCCAGCGGGCGTCGGGTCGCGCTCGGGACCGCGGTGGGCGCCTCGGGAGGAGTCATGCTCGCCGCGGCCGTCGTCGTGCGGAAGGGCACCGTTGGTATGGGGCTCTGCGTGGGCCCGCTTGCCCCCTGAGGCTGGGCGCAGCTGAGCAGGAACGCGGACAGCACGGCTGTCAGGACAAGGGCGCGCGCACGGTGCACGGTGAGTCCTCCGTCACCACCATCACGTCGATGGTAGCGCAAGACCAAGGCGGGTAGCTCCTCGGCCGGTAGCTCTGGCGATCCCCAGGTCCAGCCAACGGGCGGCGGAGTCGGGCGGCGAGACGGTTCCCGCCGTCCGGTGCCACTCATGGCGTCTCCCGTGCCGGCTCACTCATGCTGGGCGGCAGCCATCATCCTGACGTTCTTGCCGAAAATCAGTGCGAGAGCGAAAGAAGAAGTGGAAGGGGCACCCTCACACCCCACCCGAGCGGTCGATCACGTCCTTTAGATCACGGTCGTTGGGCGTAGCGTAGCGCAGGGTCTGCTCACCCCGGCTGTGGCGCATGATCCGCTGGACGGCGGCCAGGCTGGCGCCGTCTTCGAGGAGGCGGTAGGCCAGGCTGTGGCGCAGCGCGTGGGGTGAGGCACGCTCGAGATCGTCAGCACAGGCCAGCAGCGTGCCGGCCTGGTCGAGGCGCGGCTCCTTCTGGGCCGCGGCGCGCAGGCGAGCGGCGGCACGGGCCGCGATCACGGCGAAGCGGTGGCGGATGGTGCGGGTGCTGATGCCAACCCGGAAGGGGCGGCCCGTCTGAGTGGCGTCAACCACGCCCAGCAGCCGCTCGCGCTCGACCTCGCTCCCGGGCGCCGGGAGCCCCGTGGGGCAGCGCGCTTCGGCGAGGTAGCGCCGCAGGAGGCGCACCGCCTCGGCGTGCAGCGGCACGCGTCCAAACTTCCCTGCCTTGCCGGCGCGCACGGTGACGGTGCGCCCGTCGAGGTCGAGGTCGCGCAGCTGCACGTCGGCGGCCTCCTGGGAGCGTAGGCCGGCGTAGGTCAGCAG
>JAAXUL010000721.1:0-1929 GCA_013336035.1 Chloroflexales bacterium | reverse complement strand
GTTGCAGCGGCGCAGGGTGAGGTTGTCCTCGTCGGCCGCGGCGCGCAGCAGGGCGTCTACCGCGGTGCGGTCGAGCTTGCGCGGGGCGGGCGGGTCCTGGGGCACCGCGGTGATGCACAAGAACGGGTTCTCACGGGCGCAGCCCTGGGCAACCAGCCAGGTCCAGCAGCGGCGGCCGGTGGAGAGCGCCCGGTTGATCGTCGCGGGGGCCGCCCCATCCTCCACCTGGCGCTGGCGAACCCAGGCCTGCACATCGCGCTCGGCGAGCAGCGCTGGGGCGAACGGCTGGCCTCGTGCCTGCTCCCACCATGCACTCAGGCCGACGAGGTCGGCGCGGCGGGCACGCACGGTGTTACTCCCCTTGCTCGGGAGGCTGGCGAGGTAGGCGTCGAGATCGGGGTGAAGGGTTTCCATGGGGCGCCTGCTACGGAACCAGCGGCAGCTACGCCGCATCGGGGAGGGTATAGATGAGGTCGTAGGCGTGCACACCGTCGGCGACCTGGAGCGTCATCGTGCCGGTCAGGCCGACCAGAGCGCCAGTGCCCGAATCCGGTACCACGGAGATGAGCAACTGTGGCGCGCCCCGGTCCATAGTTCCGCTGTGCTGGAGGACGAAGCTGCCCTGGCGGCCATGGAGGGTGCCGGTGACCCGCTCGATGGCGACGTAGCCGGCCGAGCCCTCGACGGCAGTGCGGGCGCTGAGCATCTCGCCCTGGCTGGTGCCGGCAAGATCGCCCTGAAACTGCTTGGCGATGGCGAGCCGGCCAAGGCTGGCGTCGGCATCTGCGTGCGATAGGGGCTGCGGGGTAAGTTGGACCGCGAACGTCCCGCGCGCGTGCTGGGTCATAGGTTCCCTGCTGATGAGTGGCGATCGTCGGCTTCATTATACCCGTCGTGCTCCCACCTGGCAGGTCCGGTGGCCTGTCAGCGAATTGTCATGTCTGGACGAACATCCGTGCGCTAGGATAGCGTTCCGCACCCGCGTGCTCCGCCACCTGGCGGCGGAGTAAAGGAGCGCCCGGATGGAGCCCCCGCCGTCTCCGCTTGACGACCTGGTGGCGCAATTGCAGCGACGCTACGGCGCCCGCGCCGCGTGCCGGGGCGACGCCCTGCCCGCCGCCGGGCCACCCCCCGTGCTGCCGACTGGCCACCCGGCCCTCGACGCCGCACTCCCCAGCGGGGGCCTGCCCCGCGGGCGGGTGACCGAGGTGATCGGCCCACGCTCGGCGGGCGCGACCACCCTGGCGCTCACGACGGTCGCCCAGGCCCAGCGCCGCGCGGGCGACCTCGCCTGCCTCGTGGATCTGAGCGGCACCTTCGACCCGCCCAGCGCCCACGCCCTCGGCGTTGACCTCAACGCACTAGCCGTGCTCCGCCCGCAGGACGGGGCCGTGGCCAGGCTCGCCGTCCACACGCTGCTTGCGCGGCAGGCCGTGGGTGTATTGGTGGTGGACAGTCTGCCGCGCTGGCTCGCCCTGCCGCGCGGGCCGGAGTCGCTGCGCGCCCTGCTCCGTCCGCTCAGGCGCCTGCTCCAGCCGACGGGCTGCGCACTCCTCGTCCTCAACCCGCTCCCCACTGGCTTGCTGCCCGACCCGGCGGTCGCCCCGGCGGCCACGCTCGCCGCCCTCGCCGCGCTGCGGCTCCGCCTCGCACCCACCGGCTGGCTCCGGCGCGGCCCAGCCATCG
The DNA here is from genome assembly GCA_013336035.1 of Chloroflexales bacterium. Lineage (GTDB taxonomy): Bacteria > Chloroflexota > Chloroflexia > Chloroflexales > Chloroflexaceae > CAIWXH01. Next base: position 243 of record JAAXUL010000721.1, on the reverse strand, counting down.
CCGGCGTCCGCACCCGGGTGAGCGTGCTCACCCCGCCGTTTGCGGACCCCCGCGCCACCGTCGTTCTCGACCTGCCGCTCGCCCACCCGGAGGCCCGGGTATGATTGGCTGCCTGCAGATCGCGACCGCTGAGGACGCAGCACTGCGCGCCTTGCGCGTGCGCCTCGACCTGCTGAGCCCGCGCGTGGAGGTGCGCGGCGGCCCGCCCCGCCCCGTCCTGCTGGCCGACCTCGGGCGGGGGCG
>JAAXUL010001519.1 GCA_013336035.1 Chloroflexales bacterium | reverse complement strand
GCCCCAGCCCCAGGCCGCCGTGGGCGCGCTGGCTCGAGCTGTCGGCCTGACGAAAGCGCTCGAAGACGTAGGGCAGAAACTCCGCCCGAATGCCCTGGCCCGTGTCGGAGACGCGCAGCTCGGCGCAGCTCTTGGCAGGGGCCAGCCGGACCGCAATCCGCCCCCCCGGCGGCGTGAACTTCGTCGCGTTCACGAGCAGGTTCCAGATTACCTGCTGCAGGCGGTTCGCGTCGCCCAGCACCGCGCTGGCCGCGGGGTCCAGATCCACCTGGAGCTGGAGCCGCTTCGCCGCCACGATCGGCCGCACCGTGTCGAGGGCGGCCTGGATCACGTCGATCAGCGCGAGCGGCGTCAGGGCAATGCGCAGCTTGCCACTGACAATCCGCGAGACGTCGAGCAGATCCTCGATCAGCGCGGCCTGGGCCTGCGCACTCTGCACCATCGGCGCACCGGTGCGGGCGATGGTATCATCGTCGCGCGTGCGCCGCTGGAGCAGCTGGGCGTAGCCCAGGAACGCGGTCAACGGCGTGCGCAGCTCGTGCGACACCGTCGCCAGAAACTCATCCTTGAGCCGGCTCGCCTCTTCGGCCTGGGCCCGCGCCGCCTGCTCCTGGGCATAGAGCTGCTGGTTATCGAGCGCGATGCTGGCGACCTGGGCGAGCTGCACCAGCAGCGCCTCGTCGTCCGCTGTGAACTCGCCCTCCGGCTTGTCCGACAGCTGGATCAGGCCGAGCGGGCGCCCCGCGCGCCCAACCAGCGGCACGGCCAGCCAGCCGCGCGGCGGGTGCGCGCCGGCGTCAGCGCCGACGCCGTGCCAGGCCGGGTGGGCCGCCAGATCGACCTGGCTCAGCCGGAGGGGCCGGTTGGTCTGGTAGACCAGCGCGTCGAGATCGCCCCTCCCCGGCGCCGCGCGGGAGACGGCATGGGGCGTCTGCGCCTCATCCTGGTCGGCAGTCATCTGGATGGCGGATTGGTGCGCGCCGCTCAGCGCACGGGCGTGTTCGGCGGTCAGGCGGAGCACCTCATCCTGAGTGGGCGCGGCGTTGAGCTGCAGCGAGGCGGCGTTGAGCTGCGCCAGGCGCACCGCGTGCTGCTGCTCGTCCGCCAGCCGCCGCGCCTGTGTCGCGCGCAACGCCTCCTCGGCCACGACCCGCTCGGTCACATCGGTGACGAACCCCTCCCAGTACGTGAGCGCGCCGCTCGCCCCCACCACGGGCGTGGACCAATCCCAGACCCAGCGCACGCGGCCATCCGCAGCCATGATGCGGTACATGATCCGCATCGGGGTCTGCTCGGTCACGTGGGTGGCGATCTGCCTACGGAGCCGCTCCCCATCGTCGGAATGCACCAGGCCATGCCAGGTCAGCTCGCCCGCCAGAAAGGCGTCCGGCGGATAGCCGGTGATCGCCTCCACCCCAGCGCTGATGAACCCAAGGGCCCACGCCGCGTCGGCGCGGCAGCGGAACACGAAGCCGGGCAAGTTGCTGATCAGCGTGGACAGCACGCGCTCGCGCTCGCGCAACGCGGCTTCCATCGCCTGGCGCGCCGTGATGTCGACGGTGAACGCGATGCAGCCGCGCACCGTGCCGTCGGCGTGGAAGAGCGGCTGGGCGCTGTTCAAGAGCGTGTGGGTCGTGCCATCGGCGAAGACCAGCTCCAGCTCCTGGTCGAGGACGGGGCGACCCAGGGCACAACACTGCTGCATCGGCAGCTCATGTGCTGCGACCGGCTGCCCGTGGCGCAGGACGCGATAGGGCAGCACGTCTGCCCCATCGCCCCCCAGCAAGGTGTCATTGCCGGCCGCGCCATT
>JAAXUL010001518.1 GCA_013336035.1 Chloroflexales bacterium | reverse complement strand
GGGGTCGGGGGGTGAGGGCCTTCAGCCTAGAGCAGGAGCGCGGCCTCGGCCTCGGCGTGGAGCTGGCGGGCGATGCGCTTGGCCGCGGGGGTGAACAGCCAGCCCTCGATGCGCTGGCCGAGCCAGCTCAGGTGCTCGCGCAGGCCGACGCCAAAGCGCTGGTAGTCGATCCCGATCCCGGTCTGGGTGAAGCGCCACAGCTTGTCGGCGTCCTTCATCAGCCGGTCGTTGAGCGAGAGCGCCTCGTCGCGCGTGTCGTGGCCGTCGATGATCGCCACGATCTCGGCGCTGCGCGCCGGGTCGTAGCCCACCGCCGCCAGGATCTCGCCGGCCATACGCGCGCCCTCGGTCTCGTGGTAGCGGCGCAGCTCGGGGCGCTGCATCTTCGGGCCGAACGCCACGAGGTGCTGGTCCTCGGGGATCAGCTTCCAGCCGATGTCGTGCAGCAGCATCGCCGGCAGCACCACGCCCTCGTCGGCGTCGGGGTAGCAGGCCAGCAGCCGCTGGGCGAAGCGGTACGAGATGGCGATGTGGACCTCGTTGTGGCGGGTGTCCAGATACGGCCTCGCGCGCCGGTATAGCTCGCTGTAGGTGTGATTCATAGGGATAGATAGATCGTCTTGAGCTCCAGGTAGGCCTCTAGCCCGTGGCGCGACTTCTCGCGGCCCAGCCCGCTCTCTTTGTAGCCGCCGAAGGGCACCTGATTGTAGGAGCGGTGGATGTTGTTGATCCAGACCGAGCCGGCCTCGCAGCGCTCGGCGGCGCGCAGCGCGCTGGCCAGGTCGCGGGTGAAGAGGAAGGCCGCCAGGCCGTAGGGCGTGTCGTTCGCGTGGACCAGGGCCTCGTCCAGGGTCTCGACGGGCATCAGCCCGACCACCGGGCCGAAGGTCTCCTCGCGCATGACCAGCATCGAGTGGTCGGTCTGAGCCAGCACGGTGGGCGGCCAGAAGTAGCCGCGCTCGAACTCGGCCCCGGCGGGGCGCTCGCCGCCGGCCAGCAGGCGCGCGCCCTTCGCCAGGGCGTCGCGCACGTGGGCCTCGCTCTTGCGGAAGGTGCGCTCATTCACCAGCGGGCCGATCTGGCAGCCGAGCCTCATGCCGTTGCCGACCACCAGCTCGCGCGCGGCGGCGGCGAAGCGCTGGCTGAAGGGCTCGAAGATGCCGCGCTGCACATACATGCGGTTGACCCGGTAGCAGAACTGGCCGGAGTTGTCGAAGCTCTGGCGCAGCAGGGCCGGCACGGCGAGGTCGAGGTCGGCGTCGTCGCAGATGATCGCCGGGCACTGGCCGCCCAGCTCGAGCGTCACCCGCTTGTTGCCCTGGGCCGCCAGCGCGGCCAGCCGCTTGCCGGTGGCCGTCCCGCCCGTGAAGGCGATCTTGCGCGGGATGGGGTGCTCGACCAGGGCCTCGCCGATCTCGTCGCCGTGGCCCGTGACGACGTTGAAGACCCCCGGCGGGTAGCCGACCTCGGCGAAGAGCCGGGCCAGCAGCAGGGTCGTGAGCGGCGTCTCGCTGGCCGGCTTGGCGACCACGGTGCAGCCGGCGATCAGCGCGGCGCCCAGCTTGAAGGTGAGCAGGGTGATCGGGTAGTTGAAGGGGGCGATGGCGACGACCACCCCGACCGGCTCTTTGACCACGAAGACGCGCTCGTTGGGCAGATTCAGCAGCGGGATGTCGCCGCTCAGCCGCAGCCCTTCCTCGGCGAAGTAGTCCAGCAGCTCGGCCGTGCGCTCGATCTCGCTGCGGCTGCCTGCCAGCGGCCGGCCCAGCTCCAGGGTCAGGCTGTGGGCCAGCTGTTCGCGCATCGCCCG
>JAAXUL010000114.1 GCA_013336035.1 Chloroflexales bacterium | reverse complement strand
ATATCGGCACCCGGCACTTGCTGTTTGACCACGTCGGCCACCTGGCCAGCGGTGACCAGCGGACGGCCGGTTGCCGCAAAGAATACCCGATCCTTCACCTGCCCGGCGGGTAAGTCGGCGGCCTGCACGATCATCTGAGCCACGTCGGCGGCGTGAGTGTAGTCGCGCGGGAACTCGCGGCCCTGAGCGAAGCGCGTGGGCAGGCCACGCACGACGATCAGATCCATCGCCCGGTCGATCTTGATATGGACCGTGCCGTCGAGGTTGTAGCCATAGCTGCCCAGCAGGGCCCGGGCCTCGGCCTTATACTCAGCGGCGGTCGGGCCCGCCAGGGGCGAGACGCTGGGCTTCGAGGGGACGCGCCCCGCCAGCATCACGGCCAGGCTCACCACCAGGAATGTGATCACCAGGCCGATCATCAGCCTTCGCTCATTGGGCACCCGTGACTGGGCTTGAGGCTGAGGCGGGGCCTGATAGCCATTGCTGTATCGGTAGCTCATAGTTAGTGGTGACCTCCGGCGTGCAGGATGTCCATATTCGCGTCGTTGAGCGGCAGCAGCGAGGCCCGCTGCATATTGAAGGCCCAGATCGCCAGGAAGATCCCGAACAGGCCGAGGGGCGCCGCATAGTTCGTGAAGGTCGTGTAGGCCTCCAGGGGCGACGTGTGGAACTCGGGCAGGATGATCCACGAGACGTCGATGAAGCGCGTCACTATGATCCACGTGGCGACGATGGCCAGATAGCTCAGGTTTTGCTTCGGCCTACGGCCCAGCAGGGCGAAGAAGGGCGCGAAGAACGAGCAGATCATCAGGCACAGGGTCACATACAGCCAGCCGTTATCCATACGCCTGAGGAACCAGGGCACCGACTCGGCCAGGTCGGCCGACCAGATGATCACAAACTGGCCGTAGGAGAGGTAGGTCCACAGGATCGTGAAGGCAAACATCAGCTTGCCGAGATCGTGGATCGGCTTGATCGGGACGTGCTCCTGGAAGATCCGGGTGCGCCGGACCTGAGTCAGGGCCAGGATGAGGAACGCCAGGGTGGTGAGCCCGGTGTTCTCCATATAGTGGGCGCCGTACATCGTCGAGTACCAGTGGGCGTCGAGCGACATACCGACATCGAAGGCGAAGAAGGTCACGCTGATCACGAACAGCGCGATCCCGATGCCGCTGAGCATACGCATGCGCGATGCCGCCGCGACCGGGTCGCCCCCGCGGTCCTGCCCGAGCGACCAGGTGCGCAGCAGGATGGCGACGGTGCTCCAGATCAGGAAGTAGATCAGCATGCGCCCCGCGAACCAGGTCGGGCTCATCCAGGGCACCTTATGCGCGATAATCGGGTCAAACTCCGGGCTGCCGGGCGTGACTAGCGCCGGGTTCGCCCACTCATAGATATAGTGCTCGAGACCCAGGGTCTGGTTATAGACCACCAGGACGACGGGCAGGCTGAGGATAAAGAAGACCGGCATAGCCAGCGCGCCCGCCTCGAGCATACGCCGCGTAGTGACGCCCCAGGCGCCACCCGTGAGGTGCTGGAGCATCAGGAAGCCCAGGCACCCCAGAGGGAAGGCCATCGAAAAATAGAAACCGAAGATATACGACTTGGCGAACTGCAACGGGTTTAGCATAAACCCGAGGGCCAGAAGCGCTAAGCCGATCACCGCCGCGCCAATGCCGAGCAGCTGGAGCCGGTTCAGCTGCGGGACCCTTGTCTGAGGGATCGTCGTCGTCGCCATACTGTATCTTTCTAGGGCCAGAACCCGGTGCGTGGGCTGCACCCGGAGGCTACTTCCCAAGCGCTGCGCGCTCGGCGGCAGGCACATCGTCGATCGTGGCGTTCTGGCTCAGCTGCAGGGCTCGAACGTACGCCGCGATAGCCCAGCGATCCTCGGCCTTGATACGCGAGGCGTACGAGTACATCGACTGATAGCCGTTGTTATTCGGGTCGCCGCGGTAGACGCCATTAGTGATCACGGTGAAGAAGTGGCTGACGGGCGCGCTGCGCAGGCGCGCCTGATGGAGATTGGCCGGGATGATACCGCCCATCTCGGCCACCGCGCTCTGGCCAGTGCCCGCCTCGCCATGGCACACGGCGCAATAGATATTGAACTGCGCCTGCCCCCGCTCTAGCAGTGCCCGATTGACCGCGAAGGGCATCAGGTCTGCCTCGGCGCCATCGATCAGGCCCGTAAAGAGGTAGGTATCGGTCTGCACGCCGTTCACCGCGACGGCGCCGGGCACATTGGGGCGCGAGCCCCGCCCGTCGGCGAAGAAGCTGCTGGGGTCGTAGGTCTGGTCCTTCGGCTGGTTGTACATGTCATAGTGGCAGGCGGCGAGCAATAGCGCCATCGCACCTACCCAGCCAAAGCGGATAAAGCGCGTGACCGACCACGATTTGCGCGAGCGTAGCGACTGCATCGGAGTGATCCCCTAGTGGGCGACCTCAGAGACCTGCGACGGGCCAAGCGCCCGCAGGAACTGAGAGGTCTGAGCGCGATCAAACAACGGGTCCGTCGACTCGATACAGAGGAAGAAGCCGTCCTGCGAGGCCCGCTCGAAGCGCGGCGCGTTGAACACCGGGTGGTAGGGCATCGGCAGGCCGTTCAGGACAACCATCGAGATGGCGGCGGTGAAGGCGGCAAACAGGATGCCCAGCTCGAAGGTGATCGGGATCATCGCCGGCCAGTTGCTGATGTTCAGCGGGCGCCCGCCGATATTCATCGGCCAGTCGACGATATTCCCAAAGTACTGGACCGAGAAGCCCGTCAGGGCGCCGGTGATGCCCATGATCAGCACCAGGATCGGCACGCCCGTATTGCCGGGGGCGACCTCTTCGATCACCTCTTCGATCGGGAAGGGCGAGTAGGCGTCCATCTTCGAGTAGCCTGCCGCCTTGGCCCGATGGGCGGCCGCGACCAGCTCCTCGGGCGTCTTGAACTCCGCCATCACGCCGTAGACTTCACTACTTACTCGGTTTCGCATAGCTGATCGCTCCTAGTCCGCGCTCGCGCCGTGCGGATTGCTCTTGCCGGTCACGATATCGCGGCCGGTATCCCCGTGGGCGGCGTGCTCCCTGCGGTGCAGACGCTCATTCTCCTGGTACTGGAACATCCGCATCTCGAAGATATTGATCATCGGCAGGACGCGGACGAACAGGAAGATCAGCGTGAGGAAGAGGCCCATAGTGCCCAGGTAGAGCGACCAGTCCCAGACCGTCGGGATGTACTTATCCCACGACGAGGGCAGGAACTCGCGCTCGAGCGAAATCACGATGATCACATAGCGCTCGAGCCACATACCGATGCTGATAAAGACCGAGATGATCAGCAGGGCCGGGATGTTCTGGCGCACGCGCTTGAACCAGAGCGGCTGGATGGCCACGGCGTTGCAGAACAGCAGGCCGTAGTAGGCCCACGCGCTCGGGCCGTTCAGTCGGTTGAAGAGCAGGTACTCCTCGAAGATGTTGCCGCTGTACAGCGAGGCCCACACCTCCATGAAGTAGCCGTAGACCACAATCATGCCCGTGGCCAGCATCACCTTGGCCATCACATCGAGGTGGCGGATGGTGATGTAGCTCTCGAAGCCGTAGAACTTACGCACCGGGATCATCAGCAGCAGCACCATCGCGAAGCCCGCGAACACGGCGCCGGCGACGAAGTAGGGCGGGAAGACCGTCACCTGCCAGCCGGGCACCTGCGCGACCGCGAAGTCGAGCGAGATGATCGAGTGGACCGAGACCACCAGCGGCGTCGAGAGGCCGGCCAGCAGCAGCGAGGCCATCTCGTAGCGGTGCCAGTGGCGGGCCGAGCCGCGCCAGCCCAGGGCCGCGAAGCCGTAGATCCGCTTCACCAGCGGGTGATCCGAGCGGTCGCGCAGGGTGGCGAAGTCGGGGATCAGGCCCACCAGCCAGAAGACCAGCGACACGCTCGCATAGGTCGAGATGGCGAACACGTCCCAGTCAAGGGGGCTGCGGAAGTTCGGCCACATGCCCATCGTGTTGGGGTAGGGGACCAGCCAGTAGAACAGCCACGGCCGCCCGAGGTGCAGGATCGGGTACTGGCCGGCGCAGGCCACGGCGAAGAGCGTCATCGCCTCGGCGAAGCGGTTGATCGAGTTGCGCCAGCCCTGGTTCAGCAGCAGCAGGATGGCCGAGATCAGGGTGCCGGCGTGGCCGATACCGATCCACCACACGAAGTTGATGATGTCCATGCCCCAGCCGACCGGGATGTTGATACCCCAGATACCAACGCCCTTGATAAACAGCCAGGTGACGGACACTAGAAAGACCATCAACAAGATGAACGCGAGGGTGAAGCCCAACAGCCAGCCCCCCGGCGTCTTCCGCAGGGGTACCAGGGGTACATCGCCGATCTTATGGCTGATCGACGTATACGTTTCGCCAGGGAGGAGGTAAAGCTCCCCTGGGTCGGGCTGGGGCGTGGTGCGGATGGGTTGCGCCTGTGCCATCGGCTATCCTTACTAGGTCTATTGGCTCACCGCCAACCTCAAGCGGCGAATGGGGTGGGCGAAAGGGCGCGCCTACTGGCCGCACCCTTTGCTTCCCGCTCCTAACCGGCGGCCTCCGCGGCCTCCAGCTCCTCGTTCAGGTTGCGGACACGTGCAAGATAGGTCGTGCGCGGCTTCGTGTTCAGCATCCCGATGAAGCCATAGTTGTGTGGCTCGGCCTTCCACTTCGCCACGCGGCTGTCCGGGTCGTTGATATCGCCAAAGACGATCGCCTGGGTCGGGCAGGCCGCCTCACATGCGGTGACGATCGTCCCGTCGGCGATCGTGTAGTCGGCCTCGCCGGCCTGCACCGCCGTCTTCTTCGCGTCGATGCGCGCCGCGCTGATGCGCTGGATGCAGTAGCTGCACTTCTCCATCACACCGCGGTTCCTGACGGTGACTTCGGGGTTGCGCTGGAGCGCGATGCTCTCGGTCTCGAGATCGGTGTACTGGAGGAAGTTGAAGCGGCGCACCTTGTAGGGGCAGTTATTTGAGCAGTATTTTGTGCCGACGCAGCGATTATACACCATGTTATTCAGCCCCTCATAGTCGTGGATCGTGGCCGCGACGGGGCAGACAAGCTCACACGGTGCCTTCTCACACTGCATACAGGCGACAGGCATGACAAAGGTGGCTGGGTTATCCAGGTTGTCGCCGGCGTAGTAGCGGTCGATGCGCAGCCAGTGCATCTCGCGCCCCCGGCCGACCTGCTCTTTGCCGATGACCGGGATGTTGTTCTCGGCCTGGCAGGCCGCCACACAGGCGTTGCAGCCGATGCAGGCGTTCAGGTTGATCGCCATACCCCAGGCGTTGCGGCCCTCGTAGCTGACGCCGGGCTGGATCGACTGGAAGTCGGGCTCCGGTCGGCCGAGCTCCTCCATATACACTTCGCGGGCGATGTACCCCGGGTCGTGCTTGAACTCCTCGAAGACGCCGACGCGGTAGATGTCGCGGCCCTCGAGCGTCCAGTGGTCCTGGGTCGAGACGAGCGGGTAGCTCCGGTTGCCGTTGAGCACCTTGACCCCGTCGCTGGCGAACCAGGGGGTGTCGCTGGTGCGCACCGGGTAGACGTCGACGCCGACCTTGTCGCCGACGCGGCCCGCCGCCGTGCGCCCGTAGCCCAGGGTCACGGTGACCGAGTTCTCGGCGTGGCCGGGCATCAGCCAGAGAGGCAGCTCGAGCGTGCCGCCGCGGTACTCGATCGTCACGATCGTGCCATTGACGGCGGTGAGCTTCTCGAGGTTGAACTGGCGCTGCTTGCTGTCCTCGATGGCCAGGTCCTCGACCTTGAAGGGCAGGCCCAGCAGAGCGATCGCAGTGCCGGGGCTCATCAGGGCCGCGTTGTCCCAGACCAGCTTGGTCAGCGGGCGGGGCAACTCCATCATCCAGCCGTTGTTCGCGTAGCTGCCGTCCCACAGCGAGGGGTCGGGCCGGAAGACGAGCTCGACGGCATCCTCGGCGGGGGCGGGGGGAACCTCGAGCGCCATGCTCTCGCTGGCCTCTACCGTGGCCGTGGGGGCGGCGGTGCCGCTGACCACGCCGCTGGACAGGGCGCCCTGCCAGAAGGCCTCGAAGCTGTCGCTCCCAGTGCCGCTCGCCTGCCAGTAGGCCCGCACAAGGTCGTAGGGCTTCGCGTCGGGCTGGCCGAGCAGGGCGGCGAGCAGCTCGTGGGCGGTCTTGCCGCCATAGAGCGGCTCGATCAGGGGCTGGATGATGCTCACCGTGCCGTCGAAGGCCCGCGCGTCGCTCCAGCTTTCGAGGCTGTGGGCGGCCGGGATGTGCCAGGTGGCCAGCTGCGAGGTCTCGTTGACGTACAGGCTCTGGTGGACCACCAGGGGCGCGCGCAGGATCGCCTCGGCGAAGCGCAGGTCGCCGGGGGCGTCATAGACGGGGTTGCCGCCGATGATCACCAGCAGCTCGACCGTGCCGGCGTTGATCTCGTTCACCAGGCCGGCAATCTCGGCGGTCTGATTGGTGGGCCGCGCCTCGACCGGCTCGGTGTAGATGACCGTGGCGCCGACATTGCCTAGCTCGGCGTTGATCGCGTGGGCCAGGGCGTGGACCACGGGAGGCTGCTGGTCGCCGGCGATCACCAGGCTGGCGCCGCGGTGAGCCTCCAGGTCCTCGATGATGTGCGCGAGGAAGGCCTTTGCGTGCTCGGGCAGCTCGGCGCTCTCGCCGCCGCCCAGGCCGGCGCGGAGCGCTGCGGCGAAGCTGGCGACCGCGCTGGCCTGAAGGCCCAGGCGGTGGTCGGCGGTGGCGCCCGTGGTCGAGGGGGTGGCCTCAACCACATAGAGCCGGCTCATCTCCTCGCTCTCCTGGGTGACCTTACGGCCCTCGGCGAAGGCGCGGGCGTAGGGCACGAAGCCGGGCCCGGGGGCCAGGAAGTCGGCGTCGAGCGACACGACCACCTGGGCCTTGCTGAAGTCGTAGCGGGTGCTGACGTACTGGCCGAAGGCCAGGCGGGCGCCCTCGTAGACATTGTCGCGGTTGATCGGCTCGTACTGGTACCAGCGCGCCTGCGGGTAGCGCTGCGCGAACTCGGCCAGCTGGGCGGCCAGCGTGGGCGAGGCGACCGTGGTGGTGAGCAGGCGGATACCCGCGCCCCCGGTCGCGCTCTGGGCCGTCAGGCTGTTGCCGAGGGCGGCGACGAAGTCGGTCCAGCTGCTCGCCGCGCCCCCGCTGAGGACGTTCTGCGAGCGGTCGGGGTCGTACATCGTCAGCACTTCGGCCTGGACGAACAGATCGGTCGAGCCGAGGCTGGCCGGGTGAAGCGGGTTACCCTCGATCTTCGTGGGGCGGCCATCGTTCTGGCGCACCAGCACGCCCGTGGCGTAGCCGTTGAGCGTCACAGCCGAGGCGAAGTAGTTCGGGATGCCAGGGGTGCGGCCCTGGGGCATGCGAGCGAAGGGGGCCAGCTTCTCTGAGGGCATGAATGAGCAGCCGGTCACCCCAGCGAGGGCGAGAGAGGCGCCCATCAGCTTAAGAAAGGTGCGCCGGCTGACCGGGTCGGTCATCTCGGAGGCGCCGCTCGGGAACTCGCGCTCGACAAGCTCGCGGAAGGCGGGGGTGTCGGCCAGCTGATCCAGAGAGCGCCAGAACTGCTTGCCGCGGGCCGTGCGCAGCCGCTCGCGGATGGCCTCGAGGTCGGGGTTCATACTTGTCATTACCGCTGTCGCTTTGCTATCGCGTATTGCGTATCGCGTATCGCGTATTACGTAATGCACCTGGCGTATTGCGTATTGCGTGTCGCGTAAGGTGTATGGGCTACGCTATACGCAATTCGGAATACGAAATACGAATACGGACTACCGGTGACAGACCCAGCAGTTCTGGAGCTGGTCTTTCGGCATCACGCCGTACTCCTTCACCAGCTGCGTCCCGAGCTCGAGCTGGTTCGCCGGGTGGACGTAGTCCATGTTATAGACTTCGGCACGCGGGCGGATGTAGTTCTGGGGGTTGCGGTGGCAGTTCAGGCAGAAGCCCATGAAGAAGGCCTGCGGCTGCCAGACCACGGCCATCTCACTGACCTTGCCGTGGCACTCCGAGCAGCCCATGCCCTTGTTCACGTGGATCGAGTGGTTGAAGTAGACAAAGTCTGGGACGCGGTTGACCTTCTCCCAGAGGACGGGCAGGCCGGTGGCGTAGCTCTCGCGTATCGGGGCGAGCTTGGTGCTGCCGGTTTTGATCTGCGAGTGGCAGGTCATGCAGGTCTCGGTCGCGGGAATGTTCGCGAAGTACGACTTGTCGACCGAGACGTGACAGTAGCGACAATCGATGCCCAGGTTCCCGGCGTGGAGCTGGTGGCTGTAGGGCACGGGCTGTTGGATTGCCACATTGATCTGCCGGTAGTAGTTGGAGCGGAAGTAGACTGCCGTGATCAGGGTCAACTCGACGATCAGCAGAACGGCGGCGAAGATGCTCAGCCGGGCCATCAGGTTGGCATTACGGGGGAAGATCTGTCCCATGCCTCGTAGCCTTCTAGGGGAACCCTGTGCAAGGAGAGAGCTTTTCCCTATTATACTGCGCTTTGCTTTTGTGTCAACCGAGCCCCCATGGGGCCTGGCGTGTATCTAGCAGATGCGTCGCAAGATAACGCCTCAAACGGCTTATTCCGCATCACAATCATAATCTTGACCAATTACATATTATGCACAACTTCTACGGTGAAGCCAACCCACGGCGTCCAACGCCTGGATAAAAAGCTGTGCATAACCTTGGCACTCTAAGGTATGGTACCAATCGTTTGTATTATATTGAACAATACCAACGGGAGTTACATCACAGCCCGGCGGGGATTCTTTCCCGCGCTCCCCTCTTGACTTTGAGAAAAAAATCACATATCATAGGGTGGGTATGGAAATTGCTACCTAGGATCGTTTGGCCCCAAACCTATAACCGGGGACCCGCGGCGCGAGATGATCTCTGTCCTAGCCAAGCCCGGGTCGTATGAACCCTGGGGAGGACCAGCATGCACGTGATACGACCAGACCAGCCTGAGTACGATGGCGCAGGCACGCCTATCCAGCCTGCCCTGACACCTGATCTGCTGGCCGATGTGCGCGAGTACAGCCGCAATGGCGCCCGGCCCTGGCCGTCGGCGCGCCCGCGCGTGGTGATCATCGGCGCCGGCTTCGGCGGCCTCAACGCGGCCCGCGAGCTCGGCGACAAGGACGTAGACGTCCTCGTGATCGATCGCAATAACTACCACGGATTCTGGCCCCTGCTCTACCAGGTGGCCACCGCCGGCCTCGAGCTCGAGTCGGTCGCCTACCCCGTCCGCGCTATCGTGCGCAAGCATAGCAATATTAGCTTTATGATGGCCGAGGTCGTCCGCATCGACCTGGCCGCCAAACTGGTCTATACCAATACTGTCGCCCTGCCCTACGACTATCTGATCATCGCTGCCGGTAGCGCCAATAACTATTTCGGCAACGATAGCCTCGCCGAGCATACTTTCGGCCTGAAGGATGTCGAGGACGCCGAGCTGCTGCGCAATACGGTCCTCTCGAACTTCGAGTACGCCGTCAGCGAGCAGGACCCGCAGATCCGCCAGCGCCTGATGACCCTGGTGATCGTCGGCGGCGGCCCAACCGGCGTCGAGCTCGCCGGCGCCTTCGTCGAGCTGGTCAACCACGTGCTCGTCCACGACTACCCTATGCTCGATATCTCCGAGGCCCGCGTCGTGCTGGTCGAGGCCAGCGATAAGCTCCTCGCCGCCTTCCCCCCCAACCTGCGCGCCAACGCCCTGCACCGGCTCCAGAGTATGGGCGTCGAGGTGCGGATGAAGACCGCCGTCGCCGCGGTCGAGCACGATGTGGTCACCTTCGCCGATGGGAGTACGCTTGAGTCCTCGGTGGTGGTCTGGGCCGCCGGCGTGAAGGGCGCCCCTCTCGCCGAGAACCTCGGCGTTAAGCTGGCCAGGGGTGGCCGCATCCCAGTTATGTCAACCCTTAACCTGGCCGAGCACCCCGAGGTCTTTGTGATCGGTGATATCGCCTACCTTGAGAGCCAGCCGCAGGGCCAGGCCTCCTACCCGATGGTGGCCCCTGTGGCCATCCAGATGGGCGAGCGGGCGGCCCGCAATATTCTGGCCCGCCTGCGCCGCCGCGATCTGAAGCCGTTCCGCTACTTCGACAAGGGCAATATGGCCACGATCGGGCGCCGCTCGGCCGTCCTCGACGCGTTTCATATTCGCCTGACAGGCTACCCGGCCTGGATCGGCTGGCTGATAGTCCACCTGATGTTTCTGGTGGGCTTCCGCAATCGGGTCGTGGTGCTGCTCAACTGGGCCTACAGCTACTTCACCTACGACCGCAGCCTGCGCCTGATCACCGGCCTTAAGCCCGAGGAGCTGAAGCCCCCGCAACCACGCCGCATCCATCTCACCAGCCACGCCGGAGTTGATGACCAGTAGGCTGGCCTGGCTCCTCTGAATCACCACGGGCGGCGGGCGCATCCAGGCCCCGCCGCCCGTCGTCATGTGACTACGTGCTCGCTACAATTTTAAGGGGGTGCCGTGGATGTTCTGGCCGGTTTGAGCTACCCGCTGCGGGCCCTGGCCCTGCTCAGGCAGACCCCGCGGCTGTGGCGCTATGTGATCGTGCCTATCCTGGTGAATATTGTGGTCGGCGCCGCCCTCTACCTGGGCCTGTTCGTTACGCTCTTGCAGCAGCTGCAGGCCCGCCTCGCGGGCAGCCCGTTCAGCGAGGTGGTCGTGGCGATCCTGGGCGCGCTGCTAGCCGTGCTGCTCGCGGTGACGATCGGCTTTGTGCTGGTGCGCTTCGGCGTGGTCCTCGGGGCGCCCTGGTACGGGCAGCTCTCCGAGGAGCTCGAGGGCATCCTCACGGGGCATGTCCAGAGGCCCGACCGGCTCACCGCCGGCACGGTGGCCTATGATATCTGGCGCGCGCTGCTCTTCGAGGGCAAGAAGCTCGCTCTGGCTCTGGCTATCTGGCTGCTCTCGCTGCTGCTGCTGCTCATCCCCGTGGCGGGCGGCATGCTCTACACCGCCGCGGGCCTCCTGCTCGGCGCGCTGATCTCGTGCCTCGACTTTTTCGACGGGCCCCAGGAGCGGCGCCGCCTCGGCTTTCGTCAGAAGCTCAGGACGATCAGGGTCACGCTGCCGGGCAGCCTGAGCTTCGGGCTGGTGGCCTTCAGCCTGGTCTCGATCCCTCTGGTCAACCTGCTGGCCATCCCGCTGTGCGTGGCCGCGGGGAATATCTTCGTGATCGAGCGGGCGCTGCCACAGGCTACAGGAAGCGCTCGAAGACCCGGTTCCCCAGCATCCGGCCCCGCGGCGTAAGGCGCACGCGCGCTGCCGCTCGCTCGACCAGGCCCTGGCCGGCCAGATCGGCCAGGGCCTCGCCATAGGCCGCCTCGAGGCTCAGGCCGCAGCGGGCGGCGAAATGGGCCTCGCCCACCCCGGCGTTGAGGCGCATGCCCATCATCATTGTCTCGGCCCACAGGTCGTGGGGCGTCAGCTCGGTCACCTCGGCCACGGGCAGCCGGCCCGCGCCCACCGCGCTGATGTAGTCGTCGATGCCCAGGATGTCGCTGTAGCGCCGCGGGTAGAGGTGCCCGTGGGCGCCGGCCCCCGCCGCGATGTAGTCGCTGTTCAGCCAGTAGGCCAGGTTGTGGTGGCACGCCCGCGCGGGGGTGCCCGGCAGCACTTCAGGGGCCTCCCCCGGCCGCACCCAGTTCGAGATCTCGTACTGCACGTAGCCGGCGGCGCCCAGGCGCTCGATGGCCGCCTCGTACATCGCGGCGGCAGCATCGTCGTCGGGCACGCTCACGCGGCCGGCGGTCACCTGGGCGTAGAGCGGTGTCCGCTCTTCGAGGATAAGCGAGTAGAGCGAGAAGTGCGCCACATCCCAGCTGGCCACCGTGTCGAGCGTCGCCTCCCACTGGGCCTGGTCCTGGCCCGGCAGGCCGAAGATGAAGTCGAGGTTGAGGTTATCGAAGCCGGCCTCGCGCGCCTCGGCGTAGCTCTGGCGGGCCTCCTCGGCCGTGTGGATGCGGCCGAGGATGCGCAGGGTCGGGTTGTGCAGGCTCTGGACGCCCATGCTGAGCCGGTTGAAGCCCAGGGCGCGCAGGCCGCGCAGATAGTCGCGCCCGAGGACGGTGCCAGGGTTGGCCTCGCTGGTGATCTCCGCGCCCTCTAGCGGCACCAGGGCCGCGGCCGCCGCGAGCACCCGCTCCATCTGGCCCAGGCTGAGCATAGTGGGCGTGCCGCCGCCGAGAAAGACCGTCGGGCGCAGGGCGGCGGCCTCAGACGAGGCCGGGGGACCAGGGGTGACCTGTCTGGCAAGCATGCCTAGCTCGGCGCACAGCGCCTGCACGTAGGCGTCGATGCGGTCGTCCATGTTGGCGTAGGTGTTGAAGTCGCAGTAGGCACAGCGGCGGTGGCAGAAGGGGATGTGGATATAGAGGTGCCGCACCTACTTGGCCCCCCAGGCCGCCTGGCTCACCGCGGCGTCGGCGCTGGGCAGATCGACGGATGGCGCGCCAAGGCGCAGCCAGCGCAGGACCGAGCGCTCGTTGGCGCCGCTGACATCGACCACAACCCCCGCGCCGTCGGGCTCCCAGAGGGCCAGGTTGAGGCGCTGGTCGAAGGGCGTGTCCAGCTCGGCTGGCGCGGCGCCCGGCGCGTCGACCTGGGCGGGGACGAAGGTGGCGCCGGTGATCGCGCCGCTAGCGTCGCGCGTCAGGCGCGCGAGGAAGAAGCGCGTGGCGCCGCCCGCCACGCCGAGGGGCTCGCGGGCGAAGGTGCCCTCGGCGACCATGGGCTCGGCGGCGCCCGTGGCGGCGTCGGCGCGCCAGAGCCGCGGGCCAGCGTCGGCGCCCTCGGCCTTGCCGGCCAGGAAGAGGACCGCCGCGCCATCGGCCGACCAGGCCTCCTCGCCACAGTAGCCGCTCACGCCGTCGGGGATGCTAACCCGCGTCACCTCGCCGCCGTCGGCGCCGATCACGCCAAAGCCGCAGATCTCGCCGTAGAAGAGGGCGTAAACCTCGAGCAGGATGCGCGAGCCGTCGGGCGAGAAGGCCACAGGCCTGTAGCCG
>JAAXUL010001517.1 GCA_013336035.1 Chloroflexales bacterium | reverse complement strand
CTTCCGGCGCTGCTTGGCCTGGGCGCCGCCGCGCTACCAGCCCGCCCGGCCCGCGCGCCCGTCAGTGCCCGCACCACGATCGCGCCTGGCACCTGGCCCGCCGCCCACACGACGACCGCCCTTTGGGGCGCCGCGCTGATCGCGGCGGCCCTGGTGAGCCTGCGCCCCTACCCCCACTACTACCTGGCCGCCGTGCCGCTGCTCAGCCTCTGGGCGGGCGCCGGCCTCGGCTGGCTGGCCGGCCGGTTGGGAGCGGTCACGGGGCGCGCCTGGATCGGCACCCTTGCGGCCGGACTGGCCCTTGCGGCGGTGGTCGCGCCAGCGGTGGCGGAGACGGTGCCCTTGCGAAATATGGACCCACACCAGCAAATCACCACACTCTATGCCAGGGACGGCGCGGCATTCTTCGCGCCCGCGTCGGAGGTGGCCGCTTATGTGGACGCCCATGTGCCAGCTGATAAGGCGATCTTTGTCTGGGCCGCCGAGCCCGAGATCTACTATCTGGCGCGGCGGCGCCCGGCGGCCCGCTTCGTCTATGACTACCCGGTCGATCGGCTGCCGGGCGCACGTGACGAGCTGCTCGCTGTGCTCCGGCAGACCGTGCCGCGCGTGATCATCACGTACCACGAGGTGCGACCGATTGGCGTGCACCCCTTCTTCGAGGACTACGGCTACGACCTGGCCGCCACTATCGGCGGGTTCGACATCTTTGCGCGCGCGGACGGCGTGCCCTAGCCGTCTTCGCCCTCCCCGAAAACCCTGCTTGTCATGTCCAGACAGGTAGCCTGCGAAGACACCAGCCATTGCCGCGGAGCGGTATGCTGATGAAGCAAGATAAGGAGCGCTGATGCCTCACTATCGCCAACGAGCCGTTGTGCTGGCCCTCAAGCTCCTCGTGGTCGCCGGCCTCCTGGCCCTGGTGCCCCATCCCACGGCAGCCCAAGGGGCCGAGCGCTGCTTCCCCGAGACGGGCTACTGTATCAGCGGCGCCATCCGCACCTACTGGGAGCACAACGGCGGCCTGCCGATCTTCGGCTATCCGATTACGCCGCTGCAAACCGAGACCGTGGAAGGGCAGGTGCTGCCCGTGCAGTGGTTCGAGCGCGACCGCCTGGAGGATCACGGGGCGCTGGGCGTGCTGGCCGGCCGGCTTGGCGCCCGCCTCCTCGAGCTCACGACCACCCCCTGGGAGTACTTCCCCAAGCTCCAGGGCGCCCCGCCCGGCTGCCGGTTCTTCGCCCAGACTGGCCATAGCCTGTGCGATCCCTACCTGCGCTACTGGGAGCAGCACCAGGCCACCGCAGCCTCGAAGGCTCTGTGTTCGCCCTGCTGGGCACACCATACGGGCGGCCCGAGGAAGCGGCGGCTCAGTCAGTGATGGCGGCGACGATGAGGCTGATGACCGGGCCGTCATACGTGGCGATCAGGCGAGCGATAGCGCGGGGCCCCTTTGCCGACTTGAGTTCGTTGAGGAGCGTAGTGAGCTCTGCCTCCGGCAGCGCGCTGCCCACGTACTCGCGGATCGAAGCGCCCTGGGCTTTGCTTACCGCCGCTGTCGGTCGCAGCCTGGCGCTGAGCTGGTCGGCGATGGTCTTCTCGGTCCACTCAATCGGTTCGAGGGCGGCGCGGGCCGCTGTCAGCCGATGATCGTCGCCTCCTGTTCGCGGATGAGCAGGTTCAGGGTCATGGTCCGGTGGCGCAGGTGCTCCATCATGTAGCCGATCGCCACCACGATGTGGAACGCCCCCCCCTGGTGGGCGAAGAACAGCGGGTCGAGACGCTCGAAGCCGCCGAAGCGCCCGCCCCACTCGG
>JAAXUL010000113.1 GCA_013336035.1 Chloroflexales bacterium | reverse complement strand
GTGCAGGCCGCCGGCCCGCAGCACGCTCTCGTAGATCGCGCGCTCGGGCGGGAAGCCCACCAGGCCGAGCAGATCGTCCCCCGCCCGCCCGAGCATAGCCTCGACCAGATTGCGCCGCGCCTTGGCGGCGGCCGACGAGAGCTGGCGGCGCACGATCAGCTCGTTCCAGACCCGCGGCGTCTGCGGGTAGGTCGTGTCGCACGCCTCCGAGAGCAGCTCGTCGATCTGGCGCGCGCTCAGCACGGGCCGCTGCCGCTGGCGATGAAACCAGCTGCTGCGCGCGCCGCCGTAGGCCTCGGCGATCACATGCCCGAGGGCCTGCTGGGCCTCGATCAGGCGGCCCGCCACCTCGCGGCGGGCGGCCCGGTCGTGCTCCAGCTCGGGCCGCTCGTCGAGCAGGCCGTAGAGGGCCGCGACGTCGAGCAGCACCTCGCGCAGCTCGCGCACGCGGCGGGGCAGCACGGTGATCCGCTGCGGCTCGGCGTCGCGGGCGGCATCGGCGGCCCAGGCCTCGGCCCGGGCCAGCTCCTCCTCGTCGGCCGGGACAACGTGGAGCACCTCGCCGTCGTAGCCGGCGGCGGGCGGCAGCGTGGCGGCGAGCTGGGCGACCTCGATGTAGCGCACCGCGAAGGTGCGCGTGGCCCCCGTGCGGTAGCTGTGGCGGCGGGCGATGCGCGGGGTCACGTCGGCGTGGCGCTGGAGCAGCGCGGGCAGGGTCGCGCGCGCGCCGATCTCGCGGCGGGCCTCCTGGGCCATCGCGTCGAGGTCGAGGTCGCTGCCCTCCCAGATGATATAGCTGTCGCGGTGCTGCCGGTAGGCGACCAGGCGCCGGGCCTGCAGCGCGAGCAGCGCGTCCTCCACGGCCGCGTCCTCGGGCCTGTCGGCGAGGGCGAGGGCGACCTGGGCCTTGCTGGCGCGCAGGCCCGACGAGCGCTCGAGCGCGCTGATCGTGCCGACCACGGTGAGCACGTCGAGGGGCAGGGGCTCGCCGGCGGCCAGCAGCGCGCGCGCCTCGGCCAGCTCGGACCAGCGCTGGCCCCGCGCCCGCCCGAACAGGCTCGGGCCGAGGGCGGCCTCGACGTAGGCGAAGAGCTGGGGCAGGCGATAGATCGGCAGCGCGCCGGCGGGGGCCGGGCCGCGCGCCACATCGCGCAGGCCCCAGGGCTCGTCGGAGTGTAGGAAGGCGAAGAGCGAGCGCTCGTTCTGGGCCAGCTGGCGGAACAGCGAGGGCAGCGCGGCCAGCACCGTCGGGTGGAGCGGGTAGCTGTCGGCCACCAGCTGGCGCCACTCGTCCGCGCTGATCTCCGCCGGGCGCAGGCCGAGGGCCGCGGCGGCGGGCGCCAGCTGCTCGGCCCAGGCGGCCCGCGCGGCGCGGTACGGGTCTTTGCCCGCTGGGCGGAGGGCCTGGGCGACCATGCGCACCATCTGGCTGGCCGGCTCCTGGAAGGGCAGATCGACGAAGCGCCCCTGGACCTTGGCCCACTCGACCCGCCTGGCCGGGCCGGCGTTGAGCGTGTAGCGCTCGAAGGCCTGGTGCATGATCGTGACCACCAGGCACGGCGCCCCGCCGCTGCGCGCCGCCATCTCGGCCAGGCTCTGCAGCACGAACAGGTCGCGCTCGTCGTCGTGGCGGGCGGCGAAGTCGAGGAACTGGCCGAGCTCGTCGATCAGCACCAGGACCCCGCGGAAGAGGCCCTGGGCCGCCAGCAGGCGCGCCGCCTGGGCCACGAGGTCGGCGACGTACTGCGGGTCGAGGTCGGGCTTGCGGGCGGCGGCCTCGACCGCGAGCAGCAGCTGGTCGGCGGCCGGCCCCTTCAGCAGCTGGCGCGCAAGCGTCTCGCCGAGGCTGGCGACCACAGCGTGGCGGAGCGAGCTGTTGTTGCCGGGCACGAGGACGGCGAGCAGCGTGGGCGCGTCGGGGGGCAGCAGCGCCGCGGCGCCGGCGATCCCGAGCGAGTGCAGCAGCTGCCGCCGGCCCTTCTCGCCGCGCTGCAGGTAGTGGGCGAGGAAGAGGCCGAAGGCGGACTTGCCGGAGCCGAAGGGGCCGACGACAGAGAAGGCCCGCTCGGCGGCGCCGGGCGCGAGCCCCGCGATAATGCGGCCGGCCACCTGTCGGACCAGCGGCGTCACCTGGTAGCCGTCGAGCCTGTAGCGGAGGTCGCGGAAGTCACGCCGGATGTGGACTGCGCGGGTGAAGCGTGGGGGGATAGCGAGGGCGGCGCGCTCAGGCATAGCGGCGTTCCTGGGCAAAGGCGCTGTCGAGCAGAGCGCGGTCGAGGCCCTCGTCCTCTGGCGCGCGCCAGAGGATCTGGCGGATCCCGCCCTGATCGGCGTAGACGGCCTGGCCCACGGTCACCTCCTCGAAGCGCAGCAGGCGTGTGAGCAGCGCGTCCTCGTCGAGGCGAAAGACGCGGCCGGGCGAGCGCTCGCCATAGGCGAGGTCGTTGAAGGCGAGCGAGGCGCGCCCGAGCCGGCGGGCCTGCTGGAGCGCGGCGTAGGCCACCAGCTGGTCGGGCAGGTCGGGGTGGGCGCCGCCGACGAGCCGGTAGGCCGGCTGGCCGGGCACCTGCTGGACGAGGTCGAGCTCGTGCAGCGGGCAGTGCAGGGCGTCCTCGATGGCGGGGCCAAGCTGCGCGAGGTCGGGGCGCAGATAGCAGCGCAGCATACAGTCGATATCGCGCCCGATCGTCGCGTCCGAGGGGGGCTTGCCGCCGTGCCTGGCCACAAGCTCAACGATCTGCTGGGCGAGCTGCGGGGCGGTGAACTCACCCCGGCGGAGCAGGTTGAACGCGTAGTACCAGGTGAAGGCGGCCTCGGGGCGGGCGGCGATCTGCCAGTGCAGCAGCCAGCGGCTTGTCGGGGTGACGAGGAAGGGGTCCCAGCCGTGCGCGTCGTCGAGCAGGGCCTCGCCCAGCCAGGTGGCCTGGTGGGCCGCGCCTGCCTCGGCGCGGTCGAAGACGTAGCACACCCGGCCCCAGAAGCGGATCGACTGGGCCATATTCTTGCCGACGCCCAGGCGCACAAACGCATCCTCTCTGTAGAAGAGGTCGGGCATGTGCTGCAAAAGGTCGTAGGCCTTCTTGAGCCAGTTGCTCCGCAGGGCGAAAGTCTCGTGCCCGCTGAAGGTGAAGGCCGAGGTGGGGAGCGGCAAGGAGCTGACTGTCATGCGTGCGCCAGGGTGCCTGTAGAAGAGCTTCCCGTAATTCTACACCACAACTCCCATCTATGGGACATGACCTTGGTCTTCTATGGGATGGTACCGCCTGGGAACATCATGCCCAAGCGGATACACGATCTCCCAGAGGAATATCTGATCGCCCAGCGGGCGTTGGCGCAGGCCATCGGCGGCCGGGTGCGCGCGCGCCGCGCGCAGCTCGAGCTGACCCAGGAGCACCTGCGGGCGCGCATGGATCTGGAATTTGTGGCGATCAGCCGCACCCAGTACAGCCGCATCGAGAACGGCGAGACGCTGCCGAACGCGGCCGAGATCATCGCCCTCCGCGCCATCCTGGACGTCTCGTTTGACTGGCTGCTGCTCGGAGTGACGAGTAACGAGTGATGAGCGACTATGCATCGCTCGTCACTAACCCCATGCCGCCACCCGCCGACCCCGATATGCGACGACAGATCAAGGCGCGCCTGCTCGCGCTGCCGCCGAGGGCGTTTGAGCTGTTCGCCGGCGACCTGCTCGTCTTCATGGGCCTGCGCGACGTCTCGGTGACGCGCTACGTCGGCGATGGCGGGATCGACGCCTACGGGAGCCTGGAGACGAGCGCGGCCCTGATCAGCATCCCCGCGGGCGTGCAGGTCAAGCGTCACCGCGGCAACGTGCAGCGCGCCGACATCGACCGCTTCATCGGCGCCTCGCTGCGCGCCCTGGGCCACGCCCTGCGCGTGGACGCCTCGGTGCTCGGCCGCCGAATCGAGTGGGGCGCTCTACAGCCCGACTAGCCCAGCGCCGCGAGCGGCGGCTTCTTCCGACGCGACCGGGTCGAGGCGATCCGCCGCGAGATACTGGGCGCGGCACGGCCGGCGAGCAACGAGGAGTGGCGCCAGGGGTTCCTCGACTTCGCCCGCAGCCGCAATATGTCGAAGTCGTACAAGCCGGCGCTGCTCAATGCGCTGTCGAGGGTAAGCCCTCGATATCCACCCCTTGCGGGGGCCCCGGAGGCCCGCCCCCCCGCCGTAGGCAGCGGCAAAAACCGTAACTTGGTTACGAACCTTGCCTTATAATGCGCTCTGTCCTGGCCTATCTAGGTGATGCAGGCGCTCTGTGCTGAGGATTCATGCCGACAGCGAGCTTCTACCGCGGCTACCTCGACCGTCTTCCGGTGGGGCCGTCCGCCGCCGACGCCGACCTGCACCTGCTCAACGAAGGCGAGCGCGCCCAGCTGCGGCGGATTACGCGCTGGTCGATGGTGCTCGGCTTCTCGATCTCGCTCGTCTGCAACAGCAGCCTGTTCCTGCCACTCTACGCGTACCCCCACCTCTTTCCGATCATAGGCCTCCCGATCCCGGGCCTGGGCACCGTCGCGCGGCTCGAGTGGGGCCCCTGGCTCTGGATGGCCCTCTGGATCTTTGTCGAGATCACCCTGCTGGTGCTGCTCAACCTGACCGGCGTGCACGCCGTGGCCGTCGCCACCGGCTACCTGACGCGCGCCAACAAGGCCGAGCGCAGCGAGTCCGTGCTGCGCATGGCCCTGAACACGCCCGCCCGGGAGCTGGCGACCTATGGGATCGACCCATTCCAGGGCGTGAATCGCTACAGCCTCATCATCTTCAACTTCATCCTTCAGATGAAGGGCGTGATTGCGCACCAGTTCCTGCGCCTCCTGCTCGTGCGCTTCCTGGGCCGCCTGGCCCTGCGGGCCGTGCTCGACTTTAGCGGCGTCCCGATCTATGGGACCCTCAACGCCCTTGGCGCACGCGCGATCTTACGTGAGGCCCGCGTACTGATCATGGGCGAGATGATCATCGAGCGCCTGGGGCCGCAGCTGCCGGATCTGGCCCCGAGCAGCCTGCGCGACAACCTCATCTACGACACGCTCCAGTTCATTGCGATCCATAAGCGCGACTTCCACCGCAACCACTATCTGCTGACCGGGCTGCTGCTGAAACGGTACGCGATCGAGCCGCGCGACGCACACCGTGTCTCCGATGACTACTCCTCACGGCTGGCCGCAGCGCCCGACGATCTGCGCAGCCTCTGTACGCTCGTGCTCATTCTTGGCCTGCTCCTCGACGGACGCATCTCGTGGCGCGAACGGGCGCGGATCCCCCAGCTCAGCCGGATGGGCCTCCTGGCCGAGCAGCGGGAGGAGCTGCAAACGTGGGCCGACGACTTTGTTGAGGGCCGCGGCCTCGACGCCGTCGTCACGCGCTATCTTCCGGTCGCCTCCCTATACTAGCGGCCGGCCGAGGCCCCGGCCAGCTCGTGGGCGAAGCGCCGCAGCACGGCCAGGCGGTCGTCGAGCACGGCCCCATCGAGGGCGGCGTCGCCGCGCAGCATGTGCTGCATCGCCTCGTGGGCGATGTAGCTCTCGCTCTCAGCCACCTCGGCGGCCACGCGCTCGAGGGCGGCGGTGTCGCCGTAGAGCGCGGCGATGCCGGCGACCTTGTAGGCCGTGTCCATGATCGCGCGCAGCTCGCTCAGGTAGGCCCTCAGCCAGACGGCGGCCTCGCTGCGGGCCGGCAGCTGGGCGTAGACGTGCAGCAGCCGGCCCTGGCTGCCGGCCAGGGCGGCCAGGGCCGGCAGGGTCGCCAGATCGCGCAGCGGGAAGCGGTCGGGAGGGTAGCCCGCGATCAGGCCATCGTGGCGGCCGAGCGCCTTGCCTTGGCGCAGCATCAGCCAGACGATCCCGCCGGCGAAGGCGGCAACCAGGGCCAGGCCGGCCAGGGTGAGGAGGGGGTCACGCTCCATCGGGCGCTCCTCAGCTGAGCATGCTAGTGACCGAGTGGACCAGGTTCATATAGAAGTTGCCCTCGATGTTGCGGAAGAGGGCGAAGGGCTGGTTGGGGTCGCCGAAGAAAGGCCGCAGCGTCCAGCCCAGCTGGGTGCCGACAAAGCCGAACAGCACGATCCAGATGTAGAGCAGCGACATATTGACGGGCTGGACGGCGCTGGGCGCGGCGGGGACGGGCTGGGGCGCATCCTTGGGCGAGGGCTCGACGGCCGGGGGCAGCGCGGGCGCGGGGCGCTCCGTGACCGTGTTCATAAAGCGCATGCCGCTGACAAGGAAGCTCAGCCCGACAATGCCGGCGAGGGTGAGGATGGCGACGTTCAGCACCTTGAAGAAGCTATAGTCGGGCGCGCTGATCAGGAAGAAGAGGCTGATCGGCGCGAAGGCCAGGGTGAGCATTCCGGTGACGGTGAGGGCCGCCATGACGATGGCGAGGGCCTGGCGCACCGTGAGCCGCGAGCCGAAGACGAGGTTGAACAGGTAGAGCGAGGGCAGGCAGATCGCGAGGGTGAGCAGGAAGAGGATCGGCAGCTTGATCGCCGAGGATAGCGCCTGTAGCCAGCTGTTCGAGAGGCCCAGGACGATCCCGTAGAGGCCGAGGGAGATCGAGGTGCTGAGCAGCATCTGCCCGATCAGCCCGTTGATCTGGTGCTCGTCGGCGATCTGGCGCCAGAGCCCCTCGCGGTCACGTAAGATGCGCTCGATCACAAGCAGCGGATGCGCGGCCGGCTGCTGACGCTGTGCGACAGTCGCCACGGCTGACTCCTTCCGTGTTGAGATTGATGCGTAGTTTACGTATAAGCCTAGCACTAAAAAATTAATATCGCATCAAGCTATAGATGACAATTCACTCATCTAGCCGCTGCCACTGCTCTCCTGGCCCGGGACGCTCCGCACCGCAACGCGACCACCGTGCAGGTGAACGAGCTCACGCACGATCGAGAGCCCCAGGCCAACCCCGGCGACCTGCCGCTCCGGATCGGCCCGGTAGAAGCGGTCGAAGATAAAGGGCAGGTGCGCGGGGGCGCTCCCGATGCCCGTGTCACTAGACGCACACCCGAGCGCAGGGCAGTGGCGGCCGCCCCTCCTCAGCCCACAGCGGGTCCGGAGTCACCAGAGTCGTGCAGGCACAGGAGATCACGCCGCCCTCCGGGGTGTACTTGATCGCGTTGCTGAGCAGATTGCGGATGATCAGACGCAGCTGGATCCGGTCGCCTGCCACCAGCGTCGGCGCCGCGGCGTCGACCTCCACACGCAGCCCTCGCTCCTGGAGCAGCGGCTGCTGCTGTGCGACCTCGGCCGCCACAAGGCTGGCGAGATCACAATCATGCCCCGGCGCCAGGGCCTGCCCGGCCTCGATCCGCGACAGCTCCAGCACGCTGGTGACCAGCTCGTTCAGCGCGCGGACCTGCGCGCGGATCTCGCGGATCAGCTGGCGGCGCTGCTGGTCATCGAGCCGGGGGTAGAGCGTATCGAGGTTGCCGCTGTACTGTAGCAGCGCGCGGCCCGAGCGTGGGCGCAAGGTGCGTAGAGGCTGCGCGAAAGCCAGGTGAGAACGCCGGTCGCGCGGGCAGCGCACGTTAGGCCGGCGGGATGAGCCGATAGCCGATGCTGCGCACACTCTCGATACAGCCCAGCTCGCCCGCGTTGTAGCCCAGCTTGCGGCGGAGCAGACGCATCAGCGGGCGGAGCAGTAACGCGGCCTCGCCATCGTTGGTCTCGAGCCCGTGGCTGATACGCACCAGCTCGCGGAGCGGCACAGCCGCTGATGGCCGGCGCATCAAATACTCCAGCACCGTGAACTCACGCGCCGAGAGGTCGAGCAGGCGGTGGTGGAGCCAGGCCCGGCGCTGGCGCGCAGAGAGCCGCAGCGCCCCGAGCTGAAGCTCCTCGGGGTCGCGCTCGGGCACAAGGTCGCCTGGCCGCGTAGGCGTAAGCCCGGCGGCGCTGGCGAGCTGCGCCACCCGACGCAGCCGCCCGGCGACAGCGGCCAGAAGGTCCTCGGGCTCGACGGGCTTGACCAGGTAATCGTCGGCGCCGAGCTCCTTGCCATAGCGGATATCACTATCGATCCCGCGGGCGGTGAGAAAGACAAAGGGGATGACCACCAGGTCGGGCTCGGCCCGGACGCGCTCGTAGAGCTGGTAGCCGTTCATGCGGGGCATCCCGATATCGGCGAGGATCAGATGCACCGGGTGGGCATGCAGGCACTGCAGCGCCTCGGCGCCATCCGGCGCCGTGAGCGCGTGGTAGCCCGCGGCGGCCAGGGTCAGGGTGAGCCCATCGCGGATCTCTGCCTGATCGTCGACCACCAGGATGAAGGTGTCGTGAGGCATCATCGTATATCAACCAGCAGATACAATCAAAAATTAACCTGCGCATCACCCTCGCATGATACGTGCTCCGCTTTCGAGTCCGCAACCATTCACGAAGCTCTCAGCGAATCACCACGCTTCAGACTGCGAAATTACTACAAACCATCGTAGGATGTACTACGTACGGTAGTAGAACATGTACAAAGCCTAGGCCCCAGGTTACCCAGACAAGCGGGAGACCGCGGGGCCGCGCTCACGCGGCGGTCATGAACCGCCAGCCATCAGGACCCATCCCATCGCCAACGCTCCTACATGTTGCACTTCTTCCTAGCCTAAGGACGTACCGGTGTGGACTGCTCAGAGCTTGAACTTGCCATCTTCCCCCACCAGGGCGCCTACGCGATCGACGCCCGGTTCCGCGCCGACGAGGGCAGCACCGATCTGGTGCTAGCGCGCATGGTCCCCGCCACCTTCGATCTCAGCGCACTTCTCGCCGCCGCGCTCGACATCGACGCCTACGGTAACCTCCTGACGGGTATGCTGTTCGCGGCGCCGCGCCTCCTGGGGGCGTGGCAGCATGCGCGCAGCTACACCACCTACCTGGCCATCCCGCTGCGCCTGCGCCTGCGGCTGGATCAGGAGGCGCCCGAGCTGCACGGGCTCCACTGGGAGGCGCTCCAGGATCCGCAGAGCGGCCAGTTCCTCTGCCTCGACGAGCGCGTGCAGTTCAGCCGCGTCATCGATCACGGCGTGTGCGCCCCAGTGCAGGTCCCCAGCCGCGCGCAGCTCCGCGGCCTGATGGTCGTGGCCAACCCCGGGGATCTAGACCGCTACGGCCTGTCCCCCATCGACGTCGAGGCCCAGGTGAGCCAGGTGCGGGGCGCGCTCAGCGCCTTCGATCTGACCATCCTCGACGGGCGCGAGGGCCGACCACACGCCACCCCGGCCACCCTGGCGGAGCATCTGGCCCAGGGCTATCATCTGATCTACCTCATCTGCCACGGGAGCTCCATCGCTGGGGAGACGTACCTGTGGCTGGAGGATGCACGTGGCGGGAGCTACCGGCTCTCCACCGCTGTCCTGGTCGCCCAGATCGAGCGGCTGGCGCGGCGGCCGCTGCTGATGGTGCTGGCGGCCTGCCAGAGCGGCGGGCACGCGCATGAGCCGCTATCAGATCGGCAGTTGGGGTCACGGCTGGCCGCGATCGGCGTGCCGGCGGTGATCGCGATGAGCGGGATCATCCCGGCGGACAGCGTGCGCGCGATGATGCCGATCTTCTTTCGCAACCTCTCGCACGATGGGATGATCGAGCAGGCCCTGACGCGGGCGCGCGCGGCGGTGAGCCTGGAGCACACCTGGTGGCAGCCCATCCTATGGACCTGGCTGCGCGACGGCAAGGTGTGGCAGACTGCCCACGGGTAGCAACGCCCGTAGTCAGGGTTGCGCTGCTCTGCCGCATGCGTCTGCAGATGGTCGCCCGGAGCGCGCTGATCAAGCGCATCGCAGTGACGCTGACGGTCGACCCGCAGGTCGAGGCCATCCAGGCCACCGAGCGGCGGCTCAAGCAGATCCTGGTCAACCTGCTCTCCAACGCGGTCAAGTTCGCCCCCGAAGGCGGCAACGTCGGCCTGGACGTCCGCGGCGACCTACCTCGCCACGAGCTAGCAGCAGCGTCCGATCTAGCGGGGCACGCCCACGCAGTAGGTGATCTTCAGGGGGGAGCCGAGCGCCGGCTCCTCGCCGATCTCCCAGCGGTAGCCCTCAGCCCCCTCGACCCGATCGACCAGGGCCCGCAGCTCGTCGGCGGTGTAGCTGCGCAGGCAGGAGACCAGGCCATCGAAGAGGACGATCGCGGGGATAACCGGCAGCAGGTAGGTGAGCATAAGGCGGGCGGGCGTGAGCGGCCGGATCAGAGGGGTCAGCAGCCAGACCAGCAGGGGCGTGAGCAGCATCGCTGCGATGGTCGCGACATCGCGCTGCGTGGCCTCGAAGATCGCGATCCCGCGGCCCTGGCGCACGGCGTCGGCGATGATCGCCCGGCCCAGGTTCGGCGGGAAGTGGTGGAAGGCCGAGAAGATGGTGCGCAGGCCGGCCAGCCCGGGCGGCACCCGCGTCGCGTCGACGGGCTCGTGGCAGGCGTCCACGACCCCAGGGAAGCGGCGGCAGGCCTGCGCAAAGGCCTCGCTGTTTGGGTAGCGGTCGCTGAGGGTCACATGGGCAGGCGCGCCCCCGGCGGCGATGAGGGGGAGCAGGCGGGCCCACGGGCCACCCCCGCCTGACGCGAGGTCGAGGACCCGCCCGCCCCCTGCGGCGTCCATCGCGCGGCGGAGGTGCGGCGCGATCGTGGCGTAGGGGTTCGAGATGTGGAGCAGCATCTGCAGGTAGTCCGTCGCCATGTCCCGCAGGGAGGCGGGGAGCCAGGGCAGATCCTCGAGCTCGACAAGCTGCATGCGGTGTATCATCGGAAGATCTCCTGGAGCAGGGCCTCTTTACTGGGAAAAGCGTCACGCATTGCCCTCGTGCGACCTCCGGCGCGTGTAGCGGTGTTTGACGCCGACAGGGAACTGCGTGGAGTCGCCGAAGGGGCACAGATCCACCCGCGGGCGCTGCGCCGCGGGAGGCACGTAGGCCGCAAACTCGCTGTTGAGTCGCAGCAGCTCCACCAGGATTGCGTCGGCCACGGCGTCGCGCCTGCCCGCATTGGCCGCCTCGCCGGGGGCGAGCTCGACACTGATCGACAGGAAGCGGTCGTGGTCGGCGTCTTCGACCGCCTCCAGCACGAACTTGCCGGTCACGAAGCCGCTCACGGCGGGCTGCTCCAGGCCCACCGTGACGTTCTCGGGATAAATATTGGCGCCGAAGTAGGAGACCGTGAAATCGGAGCGACCGAAGACGAAGACGAAGGGCAGATCGCGCACGCCCCGTGCGCCGACCCCAAGCTCGGCCAGCGGGTCGAAGCCGTAGCTGGCGAGAAAGGCGAGCATGTCGCGATAGGGCACCAGCCCGCCGTGGTCGAGGATGTTGTAGCGCACGAGCGGCACGCCGCTATCGCCGCTGAAGCTGAGGGCGCCGTCGTCGCACTCGAAGTGGCGGCTCAGCGGGTCGTACTGCGCCAGCGTTGGCAGGCGCGCCTCGCCAAAGAGCGCCCGCGCCGCCGCGGGCTGCCGGGCCAGAAAGCGCCGCACGCAAATGCTCAGGGGCGTCTCAACGGCCAGCACGCCCGCGTCGGCGGTGCCGTAGAGCGCCGCTGAATCGTAACAGATCGCGGCCCCGCCGGTGCGTTCGCCGAGCAGGGTGCGCCACGCTTCCGAGAAGACCTCGCCGGCCAGCACGAGCTTGACCTTATATGGGGCCCAGTCGATCCCGCGCGCCCGGCCGCTGTCGATGATATCCTTGATGGCCGGCGGGTAGCCGAGCAGCACCACCTGCTCGAAGGCCGGGCCGAGCTCGCTCACCACCCGAAAGATCTCTTCCTTCTGGTTGCCTGGCGTCACCACCGTGACCGGGTAGCCCTTGGCCGCCAGATAGCGGCAGCAGCTGGCGGTGTACATGCCGCCCACCCAGGTGCCCAGCGCGAAGCAGACCACGGCCAGGGTGCGGCGCGTGTCGGCGTGGAAGCTGTCGCGAAACACCTGCTCGAAGCGGGTGGCGATCTGCAGCTCGTCGGCCAGGGCGCGCGGCCAGAAGGTGGGCCGGCCCGTAGAGCCTGACGACACGGCGACCATATCGCAGCCCGCGAGCCGACCGTTCCAGCAGAGCGCCGCGAGCGGGTGACTGCTCAGGTAGTTCTGTTTGCTGATTCGCGGAAGCCGTCGAAACGCAGCGGACGTCGTCACAGCGGCCGGATCGACGCCAGACTCGGCCAGGAAGGCGGCGTAGGCCGGGACGCGCCGGGCGACCTGGTGGAACAGATCCAGGGCCGCGCTCTCGGGGTCGCGCTCGTGGTGCCGCGCGAGGGTAACATCAAGCGGCGTGTGCACAAACTGCTCAAGGGCGTCCAGAACCGGTGGTCGCTGAGTAGGCTCCACGGCCCGCCTCCTTCGGGAGGGCCTCAGGGAGGGCTGCCCTCCCTGAAGAACCCCCTTCTCACTGTCTCAGTGCCGCAAGCGCAGCATACAAGCATTTAGAAGCCAACCTGGCCCGGCCCCTTCAGCGAGTGCACTGATTTTCATTCGAGAGCGCACCGATTTCGGGCGTCTGACAGGCCACGCTATTGTCAGACGCCGGTCACGAGCCCCGGTAGGTCGAGTACGACCATGGCGAGACGAGGAGCGGCACGTGGTAGTGGCCCGCCGGGTCGGCGACGCCGAACTGCACGGGCACCACATCGAGGAAGGGCGGCTCGGGCAGGGACAGGCCCCGCCCGGCGAAGTAGGCGCCCACGTGGAAGCGCAGCTCGTAGCGGCCGGGCCGCAGGGCCTCGCCCTCGAGCAGCGGCCGGTCGGCGCGCCCGTCGTCGTCAGTCAGCAGATCGGCCAGGGGCGTGGCGGCCCCGCCATCGAGCCGGTACAGCTCGAGGCGCAGCCCGGCGGCCGGGCGGCCCCCGTGCGTGTCGAGGACGTGGGTGGTCAGTCGGCCCATAGGCCCTCCGGCTACACGGCGCGCTCGCGGTACCAGTACGGGTAGAGCGTGCTGAAGCCCAGCCGCTCGTACAGGCGCAGGGCCGGCGCGTTGGCGCTGAAGACCTGCAGGTAGGCGCGGGTGGCGCCGCGCTCGCGCGCCCAGGCCGCCAGGTCGCCC
>JAAXUL010000720.1 GCA_013336035.1 Chloroflexales bacterium | reverse complement strand
CTCGGGGACGGACTGCCCCGTGATAGCCGTGGCCAGGGCCGCGAGGGGCATCAAGGCCCGCCAGGTGATGGAGCCGTCGCGTCGGACGCCGACGCAGACGCCGCAGTTGGCGAGGATCCAGGCGGGATCAACGGCCTGGGGCGTCTTCGGCAGTCCGACCCGGGAGCGGAGCTGGAAGGCTTCACGGGCAGCGTCCTCGGCCGTCATTGCAGCCAGGGGCCGCTCCTCGTGGTCGGAGCTCCAGTACCAGCACTGGCGGGCGGCCATCGGCAGCGGCTGGTTGACGCCGAGGGCGTAGACCACCTGGTCGCCACCGATGTCCGTCAGGCGGTCAATCGTCGGCAAGGGGTGGCTCAGCCGCGGCACCTGGGCTTCCACCGGGCGTCCGACGAGGAGTGCGACCGCCTGGGCGAGGCTCACAAAGATGCGCCAGCCTTGCACGGTCGTCACCTCGAAGCCAGCCCCGCAGCTCCCTGGCTGATCGGCGTGCAGCGCGAGCTCCAGTCGCACCCGGCGGCTCACTGGCGGCGGCAGGTAGGCAGCGTCAACCCGCCCGCCGGCGAGCGTGGCGAGCACCTGGCGGTGGTGACGCGGGGCGTGGGCGGTGAGGGCGTAGCGGCTCGCAGTGCCCGTGGTGGAACGAGGAGCAGTGGCGGTCATAGGGGAACGTCCTTCCGGTGAGGAGCAGCCAGGCCCAGTACCTGACCCGCTCACCACTGTCCCCGCCATCCCTACGACCGTGGTGATAGTCGCCTCTTGGGGGAAGGGCACCTCCCTGGGGTGCGCCGCTAACGCGCTGTCGGACTCAGGCTGGCTGGGGATCGGCAGGGGTGAAGCCTCAATGATCGACCCCAGATCCTGATTCCTCCCCCCGATTCCCCAACTACGTCCCCGTCCAATTCAACGCCCCCTATATACCCGCCGACTCCATTGGCCGCCCTGAGCTCCTGGAGGTGCCGAGGGCATAGCCACGTCGGCGCCATCAGTGGCATCACGGAGGCCTGTGGCAGCCCAGGGAGGGCCGGAGAGTGGTGCTATCAATGGCATCGGGGAAGCCTGTGGCCGCCCAGGGAGGGTCGGATGGCATTCGCGACGCCAACGCTATCAATGGCATGGCAGAGGCCTGTGGCCGCCCAGGGAGGGCATGGCAGAGGCCTGTAGCCGCCCAGGGAGGGCCGGATGGCAAGGTCGTCACGCTAATTTGCGCCTACTGGAATATTCTAGATAATTTCGCTTCACTATAGAGGAAACTGCCATGCTTTGGCGAATCCCCGGCGACACAGCTCTGCTGAGACCATCGTCGCTCTCCACGACCACCGATGGCCGTCGGTGAGCGTCGTCGGCGCTCATCGACAGCCACCGCCAGCTGAGCCTGGTCGCTGCCATCCTGTGTCGGTCACGGCATGGCCGGTTACAAGCCGGCTACCGCACGTGATGTGATCGGCACCATCCCGCATGGCGCCCTGCCGCTACACTGAGGCCGTGGTGCTGAGGCGGGATCGCGTAGCCCACGCCATCCGCCTCCTGTGTCGTTACCCTTGTCCGCCCTGGGATCACGGGAGCCTTTATGGAACGTAGCAATCTTGCCCGTGCGATCGAGCGGGTCGCCTTCAAGTACGGCAACCGCTACGGGATGGTGCCACTGCTCCGATCGGGGCTCGGGCGGCTCATCGGCAGCCCCGTCACCGGCTACTTCCTGCTCTTGCGCACTACTGGCCGGAAGAGTGGCCAGCCGCGCGACACTCCGCTCAACTATGCGATCGACGAAGGCACCGTGGTCTGCCTGGCCGGGTTTGGGGAGCAGGCCCACTGGCTCAAGAACATCCGCAGCGACCCGCGTGTCCAGGTACGCCTACCTGATCGTGTCCTTGACGGCACGGCGCAGGTGGTCAGCGATCCGGCTGAGGCCCGCCGGCTGGCCGTCGCTGTGGCCCGCAACTGCGGCTTCGCCCTGGTCTTTGAGCACCCGGGCTGTCTGCTGATGTCTGACGCGCAGCTGGCGGCGCAGCTGGATGGCCGCCCGGTGGTACGCATCCAGCCACTCGACGCCCCCGTGGTCGCAGGCTCCTACGACCCTGGCGGCAGCGGGTGGATCCTCCCAATGCTTGGACAGGCGCTCATCCTGCTGATCCTCGTGCGCTGGTTCACGCGCCAGGCCAGACAGCGGGAAGCCAGCTGATTGCAGCCCTGTCACCCTACTTGTAGGCATGAGCGAAGGGTACCTCCCAGAGGCGTCCCGCCAACGCACGGAAAGTTTCAGGCTGGGGAGGGATCGGCAGGGAAGTGCCAATTCTGACGACCCCAGATCCTGATTTCCCTCCCCGCTCGGCCATCTGGGTGCCCTTCCAGTTCAACGCCTCCCCATATACCCGCCGGTAGCTCCGGTTCCTGAGCATGCCCCTGGCGTCATCATAGCCATGGCCGTCGTCGCCCTGGAGCTCCGAGGTAACGCTGGCGAGGTAACGGGGGGACAGGCACGCTCGTCCGTGAGGCCGCATAGGTAACGCCGACGAGACCATGGGGCGAGTGTGGTACCTGCTGGAGCTGTCACCGGTACGCGAGCCCTCTGGTGGGGTCGTCACGAAACCATCTCACCGATGCAAGGCGGCGTTCGGGTTTTACGGCATCAGGACGCGAAGAATGAGCATCAGAGCGCCTTCGAGGTCTGCCTGCGCCTTCCTTGCCCGCAGGAGTGCTTGGCCGTGGTCATTGGATGCCGCAGACATCCCCAGTCATCCTGCGGATGCCGCAGGATGCCGCAGACATCCCCAGTCATCCTGCGGATGCCGCAGACATCCCCAGTCATCCCCAGTCATCCTGCGGATGCCGCAGACATCCCCAGTCATCCGCAGACATCCACTGGGGCGCTACGCACGGGGGCTGCGATGGAGGCCACAGCGCGTCACGGCGATCAAAGGCGCGCAGAAGGGGCGACTTGCAGTGACCGGGGCGGCGTGTATGGGCGCCCGAAGGCGAAGGCTGAGCAATCGCTACGCACATGCGGGGCACGTTTCACCCGCGAGTCCTGATCAGGCGAATGGTTGGGTGATCGGCCGCCCTGGCGAGCATGGCACAGTACAGCTCTCCCACGAGAGGGCGTGGTTCCCTGAGCTGAACGACATAATTCGGTGAGGCGGGAGGTTTGTCCGCAAGCGGACAGCAGAGGCTATCACCCCGATTCCTCTGATGAATAAGAACCGTGACAAGTGCACGCTCCCTGACGTGCTGAGCGCCTCTGAGAGGCACGGAGAACATCTGTACTACAGGGAGTGCTCGATCAGCCCTTGCGGGCCGCAGCGAGCTGCTCAGCGCGTCAGGGAAAGATGTCCAGCAGGCCTTGTCACCGCCCCACAGGCTTCGGCCATCACGACCGGAGCCGTAGGTGGTTGATGAGCGGTTACCGGGGTGAACGACACGGCGCGACCAGTTGGAGGCTACGACCACCCCTCCCAGGCCAGGAGGGATCGATAGGGAGGAATGACCGAGCGTGGCCGTTCCCCACCATGGCGGTTGCTGGATCAGCGATCTCCTCAGCTCAGCCATCGGTGAGCTCGTAGCCATGACCAAGGACGCCTCATCGACTGACCACGTCTCCCAATGCCTCATCGGCGCCTGCGGCTCACTGATCTCCTGCGGGGCCCCCGGGCTCACGCCGCCCGTCCCCGCAGCCATCTCTGTGTAATATATAGAGACATGAGTCAGGGTTTTGCGCATTGCAATCAGAACAAACGCACGTTGCATGTCACCCTTTCTGAACATTTAGTGTCACCCTTTCTGAACATTTAGTGTCACCCTTTGTCGCGGTCAGAGCTTGGAACACGGCCCCCTACTACCGGACTCATCACACGCCCACCGAGGTGAATTGGGCCAGCAGGGTGGCCCTCAGCGCGACGGTTTCCTCGTCCTCTCGCTCCAGCATCTCCGCAAGCGACGTCATTAGCCCATCCATGATCTGCTTCACCTGCGCACCTCGCCGCCGCCGAGCCTCACTGCTGTCGGTATGGCCCTGAGCCTCCCCGGCAACGCCCTGATCGCGACCGTCAGCGTCTGGGAGCACCGCGCAGGGGGAGGCCTGTGCGGCGGCGCAGGCATCGGGAGCGTCTACGGGTGCCCCTGTCCCCTCCAGAGCCTCCCCGCTCGTCACCGGGCGCGTATCAGCGGAATCCTCGTCGAGCAGCGCAGCCCTGGTGTCGCCCGCCACCTCGGTAGCCCATCCACCTACTGTATCGGCTGTCTGAGATGCCGTCTGCCGCGTGTTCGTCAGTGTTGCCTCACGGGCGAAGCCCGGCCGCAGGTCGATCACCAGCCTTCCCCTCCGTCCCGGCACGCTGCTCCGCGTGATCTCATCATTCGCCTCCAAGGCGGCGAGATAGCGCTGCACCATCCGCTCACTCACACCTAGCCGCCTGGATAGGAGCGCCACGGTCAGATCCTCATGCTCAATGCGCTCAACGCGCTGGCCCTCGACGTGCTGGCTCAGGAAGCGGCGGAGGGTGCGTAGCTGGGCCTGACGATCCTTGGCCGGTCGCCCACGGGAGCGCACCGGGCCCTGGTACGCGGCCGCCCACGCCGGCACCAGGAAGTTCCCCGTGCGGTGGGCGTAGGGGTCACCGTGAAGGATGCGCGCAATCAGCACTGCCGTGTCGTTCGCGATCTGCTCGCGCGACTGGTCAG
>JAAXUL010001516.1 GCA_013336035.1 Chloroflexales bacterium | reverse complement strand
CTGGTCGCCACGCTTCTCGCCGCCGGCGCCGCGCCGGGGGCCGCTGTCGTCTTCCTGCTGACCGGCACGGCCACGAACCTGCCGGAGTTGATTGCGCTTTACAAGACCATCGGCCGGCGCGTGGTCGTCCTGTACGTGGCGACGCTGGTCATCGCGTCCTTTCTCGCGGGAATCGCCATCAATGCCTGGCTCCTGCCCGGCTTCGCGCCGGTGTTCGACCCCCTGCGCGGGCTGGACTCGCTCGAGCGCAGCGCCCAGCTGAGCCTTGCCGGCAGCGGCTGGTTCACGGCCGCGGCCGCGGCCGTCGTGTCAGGGCTGGCGCTCTGGGGGCTCGGTCTGCGGCTGAGGCAGCGCTTCGCCCGCAGCCCCGCCCCCGCCGATGCCGGCTGCAGCTGCTGCCAGGGCGAGCAGCCGAACCCTTGACTCCGGCGGCAGCCCGTCGGGGAGAAAGCGCACCCAGTCCGGCTGCATGGCGCGGTAACCGGCCCAGGTCTGGGCGGGCAGTGGGTGCGCGGTCATGCCCTCCGCGATAAGGTCGTTCAGCGCGGCGGCCTCTTCCTGGCTCGCGCGCTCGCGCTGCCAATCCCGCATGCCCGCAAGACGCTCGGCCAGGCTCGCACGCTCCTCCTGCGCCAGCGCCCCCCAGGCCTCGCTGCGCATCGCCACCACCCAGCCCTCGTAGCGGTGCCGGCTGAGCGTGAGGTCGAGGTGCACCCGGGCGAGCTGCTCGGAACGGATCTGCCGGAGCGTCGCCGAGCGGCTGCTCACGACGCACTCCGTGTGGAGCTGGGCGAGCGAGTCCGGCCGGGCCCGCCGGCTCCAGACGTCCAGGGCGCGCAGCTCGATCTCGGCGATGGGATCGTCGCGCAAAAGGACAAACTCCATGCCCTGCAGCGCCCGGGGATGCGTGTAGGCGAGGTTGCCGGACATCACGTGCAGGCCCTCGTCCCAGAAGGCGAGGATCTCCCAGCCACGCGCCCTCGCCGCCTCACCGAGCGTGGCGCCCAGTTCGCCATCCAGCGCGCGGTGCACGGCGGCGAGATCGGGAAAGAAGAACGGCAGCTGCAGGACGCTCAGCTCCGGGACCTCGCGGGCGAGATCGTGGAGCGACCGGATCTGCAGCGTGGGAGCCTCGCCAGTGTCTCCCTTCGATGTCGAAGGATCCGGAAGCGTGAGAGCGGGTGCCCGCCCTGCGCCGAATTCGGAGAGATGCTGCGCCGACGCCCAGGCGACCGTTGCGTCGGCCGGCGCGACGACCTCCATCTGGACCTGCCGGGCGTGGGCGCCCGGCGTCCAGAGGAGAAAGGCTGACAGTAAGAGCCTGAAATGCCTGAGCCGTCGCACGGCCGCTCAGCGGACGACCACACCTCGCGGAATGACGTTTTCAGCCAATGCGACGTTCTGCACTACCTTCTGAGATTTGGTGTCGATCACGGCCACCGAGCTCGCGGCAGAGCAGTTGACGAAGAAATGCTGGCCGTCGCGGGAGAAGTCGCCGGCGTGCGGGCAAACTTTGAAGTGCATACCAAAAATGCCGTGGCCGGGGTGCGGGGAACCCCTGGGCCACCAGGTGGAGTATGCGCATCGCGGCATCGGCCTGGTTGACGCTCAACAGGGCGCGCGCCATCAGGTACTGCGCCTCCGGGGCGTAATCGGAATAGGGCCAGGCGTTGACGGTGTGTTTGGCGGCGCGCAGGGCCAGGCT
Organism: Chloroflexales bacterium; assembly: GCA_013336035.1. Taxonomy (GTDB): domain Bacteria; phylum Chloroflexota; class Chloroflexia; order Chloroflexales; family Chloroflexaceae; genus CAIWXH01. The sequence continues at coordinate 112 of JAAXUL010001516.1, read as the reverse complement.
GTAGTCTTTCGCCGCAAACGCGGTCTGGGCCACCTCCAGCTGATCCTTGGCCCGGGTGCGGTGCCATTTGCTTTCGCCCACCTTCTCGTATCGCCAGCCTTCTCCCGGTGTG